>JAEWFX010000011.1 GCA_023388605.1 Bacillota bacterium | reverse complement strand
ACCTGGACGTGAAGCTTATCCTGGTGATGTTTTCTATTTGCATTCACGTCTTTTAGAACGTGCAGCACAATTGAGTGAAGAACGGGGTGGCGGATCACTGACTGCTCTGCCCATCATCGAGACCCAGTACGGAGATGTTTCTGCTCACATACCGACCAATGTTATCTCCATTACTGATGGTCAGATCTTCTTGGAAGCAGATCTGTTCCATTCTGGTCAAAGACCTGCTATTAATGCTGGTATATCGGTTTCACGTGTCGGCGGTAATGCTCAGATCAAGATGATGAAAAAAGTAGCAGGTCGCCTGCGTATCGATCTAGCTCAGTACCGTGAGTTAGAGGCTTTCACACAATTCGGTGCAGAGATCGATGATGCTACTGCTCTCAAACTAAAGCAAGGTAAGATTTTGATGGAGTTGTTGAAGCAACCGCCCGCAAAGCCCTTAGAATTCGAGCAGCAAGTAGTACTTATCTATGCTGCACTAAATGGATTTCTCAATGCTTTGCCTCCTGAAGGTATAACTGAGTTTAAGGATAATATACTCGCTTATCTGCGACATGCAGGTCCTCAGGATGTGATCAAAAAAATTATTGATGATAAAGTCTTAAGTGATGAAGATTATGCTGCTCTAGATGATTTTCTCAGAAGATTTACGCAAGTCTACATCAAAGATCACAATTTTTAGGATTAGTTAGGTAGCTACCGTGAACGATGTCCATGTCTTAGAAAGTCGTATTAAAAATCTTAAGAAAACCAAGCAGATGACGTATACAATGCGTCTGGCTGCTTCGCTTAAGGTCAGACAACTTGAACTGCGTGTAATTTCTATGAATCAATACACCAAGAGTATGCGCGACTTTATCGATAATGTACTAGCTACGGTGGAGCCACAGGTTGATCTCAGCCATAAACTAAATCTAAACGCTTCTAGTTTGTTGACAGCTAATTATAAAGAAGATAAGCCTGAAGTCGAAGAATTAGTAGTGATACTAGGAGGACAGCACGGTCTAGCAGGTGGGTTTCAGAATAATTTGCGTCAGGTTCTCAAAAGAGATATCCAAAAAGCACGTCCGCTGGGCATCGAGTACCATCTTTTACCAGTCGGGGTCAAGGGCATGGGTATAGCCAAATCTGTAGATGCTCCCATTATCGACAGCGTCAATATCCCGGAAGAACCCAAAGATGCCATGCCCATCTTGTGGCGAAAAATCGAGGACTTGAGTCAAAAATACAATATTTCGCGTATATCTGTATTGAGTAATCGTTTTTATTCCATCGGTCGCCAAAAACCTGAGTTCACTCCTATTTTACCTCTAGATTCTTTGCACGGCTCTGCTCGTCGCAGTGGTTTTTTTACTGCACAACCTAAAGTAGAAGGTGCTCAAAGAGGTCAGATGCGTCGTGTTCAGACTGTACAATTGGTAAAAAGTATTCCTGTAGAACCTAAGCTCGATAGCTGGTTAGGTGATCTTTTACAGCAAATTGGGTATTCCAGGATTATGCAACTGCTGATTGAAAGTTTAGCCTCAGAATACATTCAGCGTCTACAGGCGATGAGTGCAGCGACCAAAAATGCTGAGGAATTGTTGGTGCAGTTAGAGCTTGAATTCCAGAGATCGAGACAAAGCAAAATAACTCAAGAGATTTTAGACATTTTAGGAGGCTCAGATCTGTGAGCAAAAAGAATTTGAATAATAAGCCGATGAATAAAGGCAAAGTTGTACAGATTTTTGGTCCTGTCGTCGATGTTCAGTTCGATTCTGGCAGCGTTCCTGAAATCAACTATGCACTAGAGATCGATGATCCTTCGTTGCCAGAAAAAGTTGTTCTGGAAGTTGCCCAGCAGAGTTCCAATAAAGTTGTGCGTTGTATCGCTATGAATTCAACAGATGGTCTAGCTCGTGGTATGGAAGTTTTGAACACTCAGCATGAAATACTCGTACCAGTCGGTGAAGAGACCTTGGGACGCATCTTTAATGTTCTCGGTCAACCCTTAGATGGGGGGCCTGAGGTTAAATCAGAAGAGATGTGGTCCATCCATAATGTGGCACCGCGTTTCACAGACCAAAGTGTCTCTACTCAAGTTCTAGAGACGGGTATCAAAGTTATCGATTTATTAGCTCCTTTTGCTAAGGGTGGAAAAATTGGACTTTTCGGTGGTGCTGGTGTAGGTAAGACAGTTCTGATTATGGAGCTGATACACAATATCGCACAATTTGGTCACGGTTATTCAGTCTTTACTGGTGTAGGAGAGCGTACCCGTGAAGGCAATGATCTCTGGAATGAATTGCAGAGTACAGGATATATCAACCAGACAGCGATGGTTTTCGGACAGATGAATGAGACTCCGGGTGCACGTCAGCGTGTGGCTCTCACAGGTTTGACCATGGCTGAGTATTTCCGTGATCGCAAACACTTAGATGTACTTTTATTTATCGATAATATTTATCGTTTCATTCAGGCTGGATCAGAGGTGTCAGCACTATTAGGACGTCGACCTTCAGCCCTAGGCTACCAGCCTACTCTAGCAGCAGAACTCGGTGGCTTAGAAGAACGTATCACCTCTACTGTCAACGGTTCTATAACTTCGGTACAAGCTGTTTTTGTGCCAGCTGACGACTTGACAGACCCAGCTCCTGCCACTACGTTTACGCACCTGGATTCAACCATTGTTTTGTCGCGTGAAATAGTCGAAATGGGAATTTATCCCGCGGTTAACCCTTTGGAATCAGCTTCACGTAATCTCGCTCCTGAAATTGTCGGGGAGCATCACTACAATGTAGCACAGCAAGTACAACAAATATTGCAGAAGTACAAGGAATTGCAGGATATTATAGCAATTCTCGGTATGTCTGAACTGAGTGATGAGGATCGCCTCACCGTCAACCGTGCACGTAAGGTGCAACGCTTTTTATCTCAACCCTTCTTCGCAGCTGAAAACTTCTCTGGTATTAAAGGTCAATTTGTACCTATGAAAGAAACTATTCGTGGTTTTGAAGAGATTTTGAATGGTAAGTATGATGATGTCCCAGAGACTAATTTCTTCAGTAAAGGACGTATCGAGGATGTTTTAGAAGGTTAATATGGCAAGTACATTTCGACTCAAAATAGTTACACCCAGTGGAGTTGCTGTAGATACGGATATTGTGTACCTTGATATCACAACTCCTGACGGTAATATCGGTCTATTGGCTCATCATGAACCGATGTTAGTTAAATTGTCCGATGGTAAGATCGAATACCGCATCAATGAAGGTGAAGAATTACACCCATTTGAAGTCAAAGATGCCTATTTCAGTTTTTTAGGTAATACGGCTGAAGTTATCAGTGCATTGATCTAACTTTTGACATAATATAGCTGGCAGATCAACAAGATCGCCAGCTATTTCATTGTTTTCATATTTTATTTAACGTAACAATTGGCGATGGAGATTAGAGTGCGTACTGCGTTCTCCATCTGCGAGACTACTGCAAACTCGTAACGGCCATGGTAGTTGTATCCACCAGTGAAGAGATTAGGGCAGGGAAGACCACGAAAAGATAATTGAGCTCCATCAGTACCGCCACGAACAGCTTCGGAGAAGGGTATTACACCTACTTCACACATGGCTTTGTTGGCGAGCTCTACGATCTCAGGATGTTGATTGATGATTTCACCCATATTCTTGTAGGAATCTTTAATCGTTACGGAACAGCTATTCGGATATTCGAGATTTATCACTTCAGCTATCGATTCTAAAATATCTTTCTTTTTGGCGAATCCAGTGGCATCGTGATCGCGGATAATGTATTCGAGCACAGCCTTTTCAACTTCACCAGACATTTGAGTCAACAGGAAAAATCCCTGACGCTTCTCGGTCAATTCAGGTCGGGCAGCTACAGGCAGCATATTGTGAAATTGCATCGCTAAGAGTGAGGCATTGATCATTTTATCTTTGGCTGAACCAGGGTGAACATTGCGACCAGCAAATTCGATCTTGGCAGAAGCTGCGTTGAAGGTTTCATATTCGATACCGCCTTCATCTCCGCCATCGATGGTGTAAGCAAAATCAGCACCGAAACGCTCGAGATCTAAAAGTTTAGCACCGTGACCGATCTCCTCATCTGGGACGAAGGCGATGCAGATAGTACCGTGTTCTATCTCAGGATGATCCAGCAAATACTGAACAGCTTCCATGATCTCAGTCATACCAGCCTTATCATCTGCTCCTAGTAAAGTAGTTCCATCAGTCGTGATCAACTGTTCACCTATAAATTTATTGAGTATGGGGAATACCTCAGGTGATAGTGTATATTGATCATTCAATTTGATATCTCCACCTTTATACTCGACAATTTGTGGATTTGTACACTTGCCATCGAGGTCAGGCGCTGTATCGATGTGGGCTAGAAAACCGATGCTTTTGACATTTTTTGTGGTGTTGCCAGGCAATTTGGCGTACACATAACAGTTCTCTTCATCATAATAGACGTCCTGTAATCCCATCTCCTGTAATTCAGAGTAGAGAAGCTTTGCCAAATTATGCTGTTTGGCAGTGCTGGGGACTCTTTCTGCACACGGATCAGATTTTGTATCTACAGCGATATAACGAAAAAATCGATCCAATAATTTTTGTCGTTGGTCTTGATAATACATATAATCCTCCTAGATAATCACATTTTACACACTATGTTATAATTTATAAAAAATTGCTTTGGGGGCATCTATGTTTACTTTTAGTTTGGCAATGTTTCAATTTGATCTTTCGACCATATTATTGAGTTATATACCCACTATTCTGGTGTTGCTATTATGTGCAGTAGTCAGCAGTGGTTATCATGCTTTACACAGCAAATTCAAACTCCAGGTCGACCAAACTGCTGAAGATATAGAAGCCTTAGGCTCATACAGTGCGGATAATGTTGACCGTTTGCGTCAAAAACTCGGAGAATTTCGTTCTGCTGAAGTGTCTACTCAGTTAGATAAAGCTTTGCAACAAGCGAAGATTAAGTACAACGATCGCTGGGTGCCTGATTTAGCACCGTATTTGTCTCCCCAACAGATGTCTCCCCAAAACTACAGCCGACAAAAATTATTCGATAGTATCCCTTTTTATGTGATCGCCATCGGTTTGTTCTGTTCATTCGTACAATGGCTCTTGCCTTATACCCAGATCTCTGTTTCTGAGAAGCCTGCCGCGATCATACTGTTGCCCTTTATCACATCTTGTATCGCTGTAATGGTTACTGCAACAAGTATTTTCAGCATCAAGCAAAAACTCAACAATGAATATCAACGCCTACAAGAAGTGATGTCTCGTTACTTGCCTATCTATACTGATCATTCCGGAGCAGCTCTTCTGGTAGACAGCGTCTTAGAACATGACTATGCCATGCAGAACTCCCTCAGCAGTTTTGATGCTACTACAAGAGAATTAGTAGAGGGTAAGTTTGTCGACAGCATGACTGGTGCTGTACGTGAGATCATGGAGAATCAGGTGGTTCCACCCATTCAGGAAGCCTCTGCGACTCTGCCTCAATTAGCACGCGATCTCGCTGAGAAACAAGACCGTGATATGACTAGATTAGCTGAACAATTTTCTGAGCAAGTCGTCATTTCTATGGGAAAACATCTGAATCCTCTAGTAACAGAATTACATGATTTCTCTGAATTGATCGCCGATACTCGTCACTTTATCCATGATTCAGTCGCAGTACTAGAGAATTCACGTCAACAAAACATGATGTTAAACCGCACCATCGCTGAGTCTCTACATGCTATGGATGAAACTAAGACGGTGGTGAGCCAAGACATGTCAGATATACGTGAACACTTAGGAGTGCTGGCAGATGTCATCGAAAAAATCAGTGCCATCTATATCGGTGAAGAACGAGGACTACGCAGTGAAATCGCCAATCTCGATCAGTCGCTGACCAATTCTTGCAGCGTGATCACAGATGGTATCAGCGCTGCCAGCAAGACCATCGAACATGCCATGAGTATCCGCAACGAGCAACAAGAACAGCTCCATCAAGTTCTGGATGAATTTAAAAACATCAATGAAACTCTGCAAAAAACTGAGAGTGATTTGCGTAAGGCACAGTTTAATTTCTCTCAACAGAGTGAAGATTATGTCAAAGATAAATTAGGTGACTTCGAGCAGAGCTTAGCAGAAGTGGTTGAGAGACTTATCTATACAGCTTCAGCCATCCGCGATGCTGTTGACACTCTACCAATTGCACTCAGAGCAGATATTGAACGCCACATCTAAGAGGTAGCATGGCAGACAGCAACAAGAAATTTCGCAAGCCTAAGATTCAATTCAAGAGTTTCGACGATTTCCCGACGGTCAGTTTTGAAGAAGAACCCGTCGTGAGTGAAGTGTTGTCTGAAGTTGCTGAAAGTGATGACGAAGATAGCAATGATATCGATGTAATTGTAGAAGATACTAATGAAGAAGATAGACCAGACATAGATATCCATCCCGATGAAGATGATCAGGTCGAAGATGACAATTCTAGCAGATCCTTTACTAGCAATATCTTCAATAAACTGCAGCGATTTTTTGAAGGAGCAAAACCCAAGCCTAGGGATGCTGATGAATATGCTCAAGAATTTACCAAAGAGTATATGCAGACTAATGCTCTCAATAGGTACAATCCTTTTGCTGCTAAATCGACAAAAGAACCTGAACTAGATGACTCTGTCGAAAGTAATACTAACGAGGAGCTGCACACAGATTCGCACAAGGAAATCATCGATGAAGTAGTGACTGAGATAGCTACTGACGACGAGAATATTGCTGATGCGATGGATCAAGATCAGGATGTCAAAGCGGCTACCGCTGCAGCTGTAAAAGCATCAGAGACGATGAATTCAGAAAGCTCTTCTGACAGCAGAGTAGAGAATTCAGTTAAAGAAGTAAACTTCGCACCGCATGGTGAAGAAGAATTGACACCCTTAGAAGAGATCCTGGCTAAGCATGCCAAATTACCATTGGCTGAAGCAGAACTCAAGTTGCGACCAGCCTATTATTTTAAGCATGTCGAAACACAGCGAGCTACCAATCTCGATGAAGTTAAAGAGATCGCAAAAGATTATTTACCTCTGCCTCGAGAACAACAAAATATAGTCAAAACCAATATCAATTGGTTGATGTCTCAACTATATACATGCCCCAATGCAGAAGCACTGGATTTTATGGCAGACTCCCTTCGTACAGAAGATCTTTTGGGTATTTTCCCAGCTTTGGCAGTTTGTAAAAGTTCTTATGATCGTGAGCGACTGACTTATTTAATTAAACGTCGTGCCAATAAACTATTATATTTTCATGGTTGGTTGACACTACAAGCTACCTATCCTAAATCTTCAGTTCAGCGTGCACTCACTGAATTATGTGCAGAACTAAATAAGGATCAAGATTCTGTAGAAAATAACTTACGGGAAAAACCGGAATTTGATCTTGGAGGTAGAGGCGTATTCAACTGGATCAATATGCCTCTGATAACTGATATTGCCAATCCTGCCAGCCGTCACTTCGTCTCACGCCTAGCCGATCGTAGTGAGGAGTACGATGATTTTTCTGAGTTCTGCCAGATTTATGGCATTTATGAAGATTTGCAGTTAGCTAGGCAGATCAAGGAGCTGATCTATCAGCGTCGTGAGTTCGATATCTAGTATGTCGAATCCTTCCTATATTGTAACTATAGAAGATCTCAATTCACATGGTGAAGGAGTTTGTCGTCTGCCTAATGGGCAGGTTTGCTTTGTACCACATGCCTTGCCAGGAGAAGAAGTAAGGGTAGAAGTCAGCTCTGCTCATAAAGGCATAGCTGAGGGTACAGTAGTTGACATCATCAATACTTGTAGAGAGCGTCGAAGCCCAGAATGTAGTAATTTCCCTGAGTGTGGCGGTTGTGAATTGCTTCATTTACATTATGACGCCCAGTGTTCATATAAGCTAAAACATCTTCGACAAACACTGCAACGAGTCGGTAAAATCGACGATCCAGAATTAATAGCAAGTATTGAAATCAAGAATGCTGGCAGTGAATATTTCTATCGCAATAATGCACGTTATCATTTTGATAAAGAAACTGGTAAATTAGGTTTTTTTCGTGCTAAAAGTAGATTGGTAGCTAAACAAGAATCATTTTGTTTAATTGTAGCGAAACCAATTGATAATTGTCGCCAACTTCTAGAACAAATTATCTGCGAAAACAGACATGACTTATCGACCTTACAATCGGTTCAAATACGTTATAGTCAAGCCTTAGGAGAACTCGGTATTGTTTTTGGAGTAAATAATTTTGCTCAATTACACAGCTTTCAAGAGATCGCTCAACAATTAATATGTTGCAACAATAGATCACAATTAAAGATAAGCAGCATCAGTTTGCAAGCAAAAAATAAACTTAAATATCTCTACGGTAAAGGTAAGATCGCAGAGAAACTCAACGATATCGAATATATCTATAACACTACTGATTTTTTTCAGATCAATACCACACTAACAGAGCTAATAATGTGTGATCTGGTACAGATGATTAGAGGTGAAGAGATATTAGATCTTTATTGTGGAAGTGCTACAATAACCTTACAGGTAGCTAAGAGATTCCCTAACTTACAAATCCAAGGCATTGAAGTAGTTGATACTGCTGTTGAACAGGCTCGACAAAATGCCAGATTAAATAAACTTAAAAATGCTAAGTTTATCAGCCAAAAGGCAGAGGATATTGTTAACTCCAGTACTTATAACAATATATTTTTTGATACCATCATCGTCGATCCACCTCGTCGGGGACTAGATAAATCAGTTGCCGATTTTCTCTGTTCATGTGCCAAAAACGTTATTTATATGTCCTGTAATCCAGCAACATTAGCTAGGGATCTAGTTTTGTTAAAGAACACGTTTAGGATAGAGAAAATAACTGCCTACGATATGTTTCCTCAGACCATGGATGTGGAGACGGTGTGTTTGATGACACAGGTGCGGTAGCGGAAAGCCTTGTTTAACGATCGGTTGTTCGGATGGACTCCAAAGGAGGGGGTAGCATGAAAAGCTTCTACAAGCTACCGGAAGATGTAGCACTCAAAAAATTCAAATATCCGAATGAATGGTGGTATTGTGGTCTTGTCCATGAGCATCATGTCAGTATTTTTCGCTACATTTGGTACTTATTTTTAAGTTTGCTCTTTTTTGGCGGAGCGATGCAAGTGCTCATCCTACCGGGCTATTTTCGGCATGTTGAGACGCAAGACAATCTATTTACAAAGATCTTCACATTCGACAATGTGTACGCGGACATCCTTTTTGCCTTGAGATGGTCGACCGTCATCGTCGTCGGTGGATTGTGCATCCTTATGTTCCTTGCTTTTCTGCGATACCGAAAGGAAGTCTATAAATTTCGTGCGTATGTGAC
>JAEWFX010000027.1 GCA_023388605.1 Bacillota bacterium | reverse complement strand
TAGCAGCTCTTTCTCTTGTTTTGAGCAAGGATTGTAGGCTGTTTAACAATAAATCAATGATTAATTTTGTAATATTTGCCATCTATCAAGTATTGCGTTCAATTAATTCTGGTTGAACTAAGATATTGCGTAATTCTTTGTGTGGATAGATTTTAATTTCTTTATGAATGAGCTCAAATGCTTGAGCACCTAGAACATCACGCGGTTGACGAACTGTGGTCAGCTCGATCATCGGCAGCGAAGCAAAATATAGATCATCATAACCGACTAATCCGAATTGTTCCTTGGTTATATTGTGTTCACGCAGATATTGCAGACAGCCGAGAGCAATGTAATCATTACTGCAAAAGATGGCATCTGGCGGATTATCCATATTGATCAAACTTTTTAGACGCTCATAGCCACTATCTATGCTGTAGCCAGAAAAACTGATTAATTTAGGATCGATCTCAAAATTATTTTCAGATAATACCAACTTATATGTTTCACAACGCAATTGATTGGCTGGAGAACTTTCAGTACCGCCAAGATAGGCAATACGCTTAAAACCGCGATCGATTAAATGGGTTACAGCTAGTCTACTTCCCTGCCTGTGATCCACCTCTACATAGTTGGTCTTATCTTGACTGGGATGCCAAAAAGCTACCAGAGGCACATCGATTGTCTCAAAAGTGCCAGGTTCGTAGAAACCTGTGGGTTTGACTATGACACCAGCAACTCGCTGTTCTTGCATGATCTTCATCATCTCTTGCTCTTTTTCACGATTCCAACCAGTATTGCATACCATGACAGTAAAGCCTGCACTAGCGGCAGCATCACTGATGGAACGTGACAGATCAGCGAAAAACGGCAAGGAAACATCAGGCACGATCAAGGCGATGATATTGGTGCGTTGATTGACCAAGGAACGAGCGATGGCATTAGGCTGATAGCCCATATCTTGAGCAATACGCAAGATATTTTCTCGTGTCTGCTCGTTGACATCTGGTCTGTTATTTAAGGCTCTAGACACTGTAGCATAGGAGACGCCAGCTGCCTTAGCTACATCTTTGATCGTGATCATAACTTCGCCTCCATCCAATTGAGTATATCTGCGAACACCTCATCTTTATTTATCTCGTGGAGCAATTCATGTCTAGCGCCAGGATAAAGTTTCAATGTAACATCATGGCCTGTATCTTGTAGCTGTTCATAAGTCTTACGCACTCCTTTACCAAAACCGCCTACAGGATCTCTATCACCAGAAATCATCAGAATAGGTAGTTCTGTAGCGATACTTTTAGACCAATTTCGTTTAGTGATAGCAAGATACCAGGTAAATAAATCACGATAAGCAGAATGCGTAAAGACAAAACTACGATCAGGGTCATTTATATAACTATAAAAGGATTCTTTATTGCGCGAAATCCAATTATATTTTCGGACAGCTTTATCGTAGAACTCTTTATTCTTCATCGCTTTTTGCAGCAAATAGTTCTGCAGTTTACCTTGCGATGTAGGGCCAAGTAAAAAAGCACAGAACATAGCGAATATGAGCCCGAAGTAACTCATGAAATTAGGTCCCACTGTACCGCAGAAAATAACAGCATGTGGTAGTTTGGGACGATTTATAAGATAATAGCGTGCGATCATCGACCCCATGCTATGACCGAAGAGGATGAAGGGTAAATCAGGATGTTCTAAACTGATCAATTCGATGTATCTATCGACATCCTTAATAACTTTTTGGTAACCAGCTTTTTTTGCGAAAAATCCTAGATCTTCCTTTTTCGCTGTCTTGCCGTGACCAGGAAGATCTAGACTGTAAACAATGAAGTTGTATCCAGTCAAAAACTCAGCGAATTCACGGTAGCGTCCTTGATGTTCACACATACCGTGAATCAAGAGTATCACTGCCTTAGCTTCTTCCTCAGGTCTATAACAGAGATGATGTATTTGCCCCTGACCTGTCGCTGAGACTAAATTTTTGAATGGATTCTCTATCAACCTCATAACATCACATCATTTAGCATGTAGATAGCCTTGCCTATACAAGAGCTCGGCAGTCAGCACTGCTCCTCCTGCTGCTCCTCTCAGAGTATTGTGGGACAGACAGCAAAATTTGTAGTCGAAAATTTTATCTTCACGTAATCGACCCACCCAAATTGCCATACCTTTATCGGCTTCAGCATCGATTTGTGGTTGGGGTCGATTTTCTTCTTCTAAATAATTGACGAAATGTTCTGGCGCCATCGGTAGAGACCATTGCTGTGGTAGACCTCTGTACTCACGCCAAGCAGTCAAAATCTCTTCACGAGTTGGCTTGTGCTTGAATTTGATGGAAACAGCTGCAGTATGTCCGTTCTGTACCGCAACACGATAGCATTGTGCTGAGATAATTGGCGATGTCTCAGCCTTTAATTTTTGCTCAGCTTCATCAAAACGACTCCAGATCTTATAGGGTTCGTTCTCTGTTTTCTCCTCTTCACCACCGATGAAAGGAATGAGATTGTCGACCATCTCAGGCCAAGTAGCGAAAGTTTTGCCAGCTCCAGAAATAGCTTGAAAGGTGACGACGTTAATGCTCTCTACCCCAAACTTCAACAGAGGAGTAACCGCAGGGACATAACTCTGTAAGGAACAATTAGGTTTGACAGCGATAAATCCGTATTTTGTGCCTAATCTCTGGCGTTGCGCAGCGATTAGACCACTGTGCTCAGGATTGATCTCTGGTATGATCATCGGGACATCAGGTGTTCCACGATGTGCTGAATTATTAGATACTACAGGGATTTCTAGTTTTGCAATATCTTCTTCTAGCTTTTGCAACTCTGCTTTGGGCATATTGACAGCACAGAAGACAAAATCTAATTCATCCTTGTGATCAGCTATAGTCGCCACATCATGTACTGGCATATCCCCTACTGATTCAGGCATAGAGTTTTTCAGATGCCAGCTGCCTTCAATAGCTTGAGCATAAGCTTTACCGGCTGATCTAGCCGAAGCATAAAGTTTTGTTAATTCAAAATAAGGATGCTGAGCCAAGAGGCAGATAAAAGTCTGACCCACATAGCCTGTAGCACCGATAACACCAACACGCAAACGTTTATTCATCTATTGTTTCCCTAATTAATATTTTTTATATTTTATCACTAATTATGGAAACCTTTAATTATTATCGGTGAAACCAGCCCTTCATGATATCAACTATTTTGATAATTTCGGCTTCTTCTATGATGTATGGAACCATGGCATAGAGGTAGTTGAGAAAAGGTCTAGCAAAAACTCCTCGCTCAAATGCATACTCTTGATATCCATTTAATACAGAGCTATCTTCAACTTCAATACACGCACAACCACCCATTATTCGTATATCGCAGATATTCTCATGCTTAAAATCATTGAGCTCACGTTTAAAAATCTGTTCGATCTGCTTTATCTTGGCTAAATAATCATTCTTTTCGAATAGTTCAATAGACTTCAAAGCCACTGTGCAGGCCAGAGCATTACCCATAAAAGTAGGACCATGCATCAGAGCATGTTCATACTGATCTGAATAAAAACCGGCAAAAACTTTATCGTTAGCGACAGTGACAGCATGTCCAAGGTAACCAGCTGTCAGAGCTTTACCGAGTACGATGATATCTGGCTCAACTTGATCAGCGACAAAGCGATAGCCTGTCCTGCCGAAGCCAGTCGCTACTTCGTCAAAAATCAATAGTACATCGTGTTTAGTGCATAGTCTGCGAGCTTCCTTGAGGAAATCCAAACTATACATACGCATGCCTCCTGCTCCCTGCAGCAAGGGTTCGACAATAAAACAATTGAGCTCTATATGATATTTTTCAAATGCTTCACGCAATTGATCTATATCAGTATCGATATTAACTACATTAGGATTTTCGCCATAGGCTTTGAGGATGAAATGATATTCCTCATCATCACCTACTTCCATGGTTTTGAAAGTGTCTCCGTGATAAGAGTGAGTCAAAGACAAAACTTTGGTGCGCGTTTCTCCGCGATTCAAATAAAACTGCAGAGCCATTTTGAGTGCTACTTCTACTGCTACACTGCCCGAATCAGAAAAGAAGCAATGATTGAGTTCGCCGGGTAGAAAACCAGCTAATTTGGCAGCTAGTTTTTCAGCTGGCTCATGAGTTAAAC
>JAEWFX010000018.1 GCA_023388605.1 Bacillota bacterium | reverse complement strand
GTGAATCTGTAAAATATGCAGGTACAGTAATGACAGCTTGAGTGACTTTTTCACCGAGATATTCTTCAGCTTCACTCTTTAACTGCTGTAAGATCATGGCTGAGATCTCTTGTGGTGAGTACTCTTTGTCGTCGATTTTCACCTTGTAGTTAGAACCCATCTCACGCTTGATCGACATGATGGTGCGGTCAGGATTGGTAACCGCTTGGTTCTTGGCAGAGCGACCTACTAGACGCTCGCCATCTTTGGTAAAAGCCACTACTGAAGGAGTGGTGCGATCACCGCGTTGGTTGGCGATAACTTGAGCTTCACCACCTTCTAAAACAGCTACAACTGAATTGGTAGTACCTAAATCGATTCCTATAATCTTGGACATAATTCCTCCTAATATCAATACCTTACGGTTTGTTTCTATTTAATGAGCAACATAGTTGCTAATTGGCGACTATTACTGTGCTGTGTCTGATCACTTTATCTTTGAGCTTGTAACCCTTTTCTAAAACTTCTTTTACTACATTGTCAGCGAGTTCTTCGTCCTCTACGTGCATCACAGCCACATGCTGTTCAGGATCAAATACAGTTCCTTTGCCATCGGTCTCTGTGACCTGTAGTTCGGATAGAGCATTCTGTGCCTGCTTGTAGATCAATTCAACACCAGCTAGGAGTTGTTTGCTCTCATCTGTCTCCAGATTTTTTGCTGTAGTCAGTGCGCGTTCAAAATTATCTAAAACTGGCAGAAATGCTTTGACTACTTGACAGCTGGCATCGTCATAGAGCGCCTGCTTCTCCTTGCGGGTACGACGGCGAAAATTCTCGTACTCTGCGGTCACTCTGAGTAATTGATCCTGCAGGTCAGCGTACTTTGCTTCTAGCGCGTTATAGTCAGATAAGGCTATCTGTGGTTCTTCACTGCCTTCGTAGATCACTTCTTCAGCCGCATCATAATCAGGTTCGACATCGGTGTTGGCGCTAGTGTCGGCATCGACATCGATTTCGACTATTACTTCTTGATCACTCGGCTTTTTGGTCGATTTTTTCTTTTTACTCATCTATATCACCTTGTGCAATCTTTTTGATTTCTGCAGTCATCTTCTGGTTGATAAAGCTGATCTGCGAGATGATGCGATCATAATCCATACGTCGCGGTCCCAACACTGCGATACGCCCACGGATATTGTCGTTCACCTTATAAGTAGTTGTGATGAAGCTGCAATCTTCAAATCCTTCTAAGGCTATCTCCTGGCCAATACGTACAGTGTAGGATGGCGATAAACTCAAGATCTCTGAACTCGGCTCATTGTCGTCGCTTATTTCACTCATGTAACCTGCGATCAACGCATGATGATTGATCTGTTCCATAACGCGATGAGCCTTGCCAGCGTCCTTGAACTCTGGCTGCATCAACAGATTATGTGATCCCTGCATGTAGACATCGATGTTCTCTGCTTGCTTTATCGAAACATATGTCTCAAATAAGACTTGATTGAGCAACGGTTCAGGTATGATGTCGTTGAGATCTGCACTAGCAGCTTCCATCGTGATCAGCGTTATCTCATCCAACTTCTTGCCCATCAAGCCCGATTCGATAGAGGCTGCTAATTGACTTAAACTCTGTGCGTCGATCTCCTGTGGTATGCGGATCATACGATCTTTGACAATACCTGGATTGAGCACAACTACGATCAACGCTTTACCTGGTTCAATCATCAGCAACTTTATCTGCTGCAAGCTGGTATCGGCATAACGCGGTGTCAAGACCAAAGTTGGGAATGTAGTCTGACGTGACAACAAATCTGCAGAGCTTTTGATCAACTCAGCTACTTCCTGTAAGTGATCGCTGTAATACTCTTCGATGAATTTCTGCTCTTCTATAGGCAGAGGAGCTAATTCCAACATTTCGTCTACATAGGTGCGATAGCCTTTGTCGGAAGGGATGCGTCCAGCTGAAGTATGCGGCTTTTCTAGATAACCTAACTCTTCCAATTCCATCATTTCATTGCGGATGGTCGCAGAGCTGACCTGTAGGTCATGGCGTTGAATCAAACTCTTAGATCCTACAGGTTCGGTTGTCAGAATATAGTCGCTGACGATGGCTTTGAGTATTTTTTTCTTACGATCACTTAATTTCATTGTTTTTAGCACTCATCCCTTGCGAGTGCTAAACATAATTTAGCACTCTAGGGGCGAGAGTGTCAACTACCGTAGATTTACATATGTTTTTATTTGAATTATTGTTATATTCACGCGTATTTTTGAGGAGATATTATGCAGGATAAACAATTGGTATTGGGAACTAAACCCATCAGTAGATTGATTTTTAGTTTTGGCGTACCTGGAATTATCAATGAAGTCATATTGCTCAGTTACTCAGTGGTCGATACCATAGTCATTGGACGTGCGCTCAGCGATCGAGGCTTGGCTGCTATGGCTGCAGTTTTCCCTGCCATTCTACTATTTATTTCACTCGCTATCCTGATATCTTCTGGAAGTTCTACTCAATTCGCCATAGAACTGGGCAGAGAGAATTACCATACCTGTAAGCGAATCATCGGTTCAACTCTCACTAGTATCATAATTTTTTCGCTCACCGTGACTGCTCTATCCTGGCTAGGTACTAAACCATTGCTGTGGCTGGGCGGAGCTAACTCCGACATCTATCAAATGGCGGCGGATTATCTACATATTTATTGTGCTGGCTTCATCTTTATGGCTCTTGGCTTTACCTTGATGAGTTTCATGACCGCTTGCGGACATCCACTGCGCAGTGTATTTCTGCACGGAACCGCTGCTTTCATCAATATTATTCTAGATATTGTTTTCGTCTTAGTCTGTGATTGGGGAATTGTCGGTGCAGCTTCTGCTACTATGATTGCTTGGGCAGTTTCCTTTTTGATTGGAGTTGCCTTTTTCCGCAGTGCACAATCACCTTTTATCATAAAACTCACTGACCTTCGCCTCAGTATTCAACACTTTTCTCGTAGCTTCAAATTCGGCCTACCACCCTTTTTCATGCATCTCGGCAACTCTATCACCTACTCGGTGACCTTCATGTTGGTTGCTCGTTATGCTGAGAGCTACTATTTGACAGCTACTGAGGGACTCGCCATAGCGAATATTGTCTATAAATCAGCTCAAACCATCTTGATGATGCCCATGGGTTTGATTATCGGTTGTTCAGTTATTTTTGGTTACAACTACGGTGCTGGCAGACATGATCGCGTCTTGGAATTAGTGAAAAAACTTGCCTTTATCGGTACACTTTTGATAATCCCTATCTATGCTCTATGCATGATATTTACACCTCAGATCAACTCTCTGTTCGGCTTGAGTGCAGATTTGCAATTGATAGGCACCAAATTATTGAGGCTGAATATATGCGTGATTTTCCTGGCAGTATTAGAGATAGTGGCCAGTGCTTATCTGACAGGAACAGGTAAATATCGCAGTGGTTCTCTGGTGATGTCAGGTCGTTCCATACTCATCATCTTACCTGTCACAGTACTTCTGCCACGTTTACTGCCCAATTGGCTAAATATATCGGAATTTGAATCTTTGATCATCGCTCTGCCAACCACTGATGTCATCATGTTGCTGATTTCAATCGGCCTGATGATACCGCAGATACGCTATCTTAAACAGCAAGCTAGACAAACTCACAACTTACATAGTTAGCTAAGTCTTGACCGCGCTCCGTCAAACGAAGGCAGTTGTCTTCTATCGTCAATAATCCATCTTCACTCATTCGTGCGATGGGATCGGCAAAAAATTCTAGAGGATCAACTGAATAGCGTTTGCGTATCTGTGTGAGATCAACACCTCTGATCAATCGTAGTCCCAGCCACATAGCTTCACGCAGAGAATCCTCGCCGCTGATCTTTTCGACTTCCGCTAGCCTCTCATCGCTGGTCAACCAATGCTGGAGCCAAACATTTATATTACTGGGATTCTGCCAACGCTCCCCGTAAGCATAGCCTGCAGCGGCAGGTCCGACAGCCCAGTACTGACGCGCCTGCCAATAGAGTAAGTTATGACGAGATGCATAGCTAGGACGCGCGACATTACTGAGCTCATAGTGTTCAAAACCAGCCTCCTCAAACGACTTCAACAGAAGGCGATACATAGTTCGCTCCGTCTCATCATCAGGCAACAACTCTGGATGTTGATGATATCGACGATAAAAAACAGTTTGTGGTTCGATCATCAAGGAGTAGAACGCTACATGCTGTAACGGATACGAGAGCAAAATTTGGACACTATGTTCTAGATCTGAGAGTGTCTGTTCTGGTAGTCCAAACATCAGATCAGCACTGATATTTTTGCAACCACAGGCTAACAAGCCATCCATGGTCTGTTCGAAATCAACTAACCTGTGATCCCGTCCTATCAACTCTAATAATTGCTCACTCCCTGTCTGGAAACCCACGCTTGCGCGATTGAAACGTTTTGTTGCAAAAAGTTCTGCAAGATCGCTCTTGCTTACCGAGGCTGGATTGATCTCAAGTGTAACTTCACAGTCACCTGTTCGACCGAAAAGTTCTATCACCTTATCTAAGATCTGACACAGCAATTCTGCTGGTAAAATTGACGGCGTTCCTCCTCCAAAATAGATACTTTTCAAGGGATTTTTCGCTCGACGGCTACTGGCTTGTGCAGTCAATTCACGGCAGATAGCATCGGTGTATTCTCTGAAATCATGAGGACGTGGATGACGTGAGATAAATGCACAATAACGGCATTTACGGCTGCAAAAAGGTACATGTATGTACAATCCCTCCGGCTCAGCCCACTTCAAATTATCTATGATAATATCTGCTGTCTTATTTACTTCCATAATTCAATCTTTGATCAATTTAATCGAATTAAGAGTTTCTGTCGAAAAATACTGGTTAAAATAAATAGGTATCTCAGCTTTTATTTCTATTTGCTGTTGGCTGAAGGGGTCACAGAAATTCAGCTGATAACAATGAAGATACTGACCGCAGTGTTTAGGTGCTGGATCAGAGTTTTTATCAATACAACGACCTGGCCGCACTCTACTCACAGGGTATTCACTGTAATCTCTCGGCCAATCTAAACGAAAAAAACGTACGGGCGGTCTCTGCACCAAACTATCTGAAGATAGAAACTGACTGCCATAGAGCATGTCACCGACTAATGGATAACCTTCCCAGAGTTGATGCACACGAATTTGATGTGTACGGCCAGTGTAGAGTTGGAAAGCCAGCAAGGATACATTCTCCTCTTCATTCGTGGCTATGCGCCAAAATCCTGTACGTGCCGTCTTGCCGAGTGGGTGGACAATACGTGTCAGATAACTGAAATCCGAACGCCCAATCGGAGCATCGATAATACCAGACTCACTATCTACCAAACCTTCAACTACACCGAGATAAATCTTATCATAGGCTATTTTGCTCAATTGATGATGGCTATGCCCACATTTAGCGATCAGGACAATACCCGAGGTATGTTTATCTAATCTGGTTACTGGACTTAGAGCATCATCGCTGAGAAGGTCTGTAAGCGTATTGTCCGGATGACCGGTAGTGGGATGGGTAATCATGCCTGCTGGTTTATAGACAGCTATCCACCACGGTGTCTCATAGAGAATTTGTATCTCGGAATTAGCGTTGATCGAAGCACAATCAAAAGGCAGATCACAGATCAATTCATCGCCTGTTCTCACTCTAGTCTTTAGACGAGATGAGACACCGTTGATCAGGAGCACTCCACCGTACTTGAGCTCTCTCAACAACTTATTTGAAAAACCGCATTGTTCTCGTAAAACAGTAGCCGCAGTGCAAACTGCGGCTACCGACTTTACAATATGTCTAATCTGCATCAGTCTTGTTTTTTCTCACCGAACATCTCTTTGAGGGTTACGCCAGCAGTTGCTAGACTCTGTAATTCAGAAGGCACTATGATCTTAGTTGCTTGACCGTCGGCAACTTTCTCCATAGTCTCCAAACCTTTCAGAGAAATAAGAGCTCGATCTGCCTGTACATCTTTGAGCATCTGCAGACCCTTAGCTTTTGCTTCATTGATCTTGAGGATGGCTTCTGCTTTACCTTCTGCCTCTTTTATGGCTTGTTCTTTCATGGCTTCAGCACGCAGGATCACAGCTTCCTTCTCACCTTCTGCTACCCGGATCGCCGCTTCCTTAGTACCTTCTGCGCGCAATATATTTTCACGGCGTTCACGCTCAGCTTTCATCTGACGTTCCATAGCTGTCTGAATTTCACGTGGCGGGATGATATTTTTCAACTCTACACGATTGACTTTGATGCCCCAAGGATCAGTGGCTTCATCGAGCATGGTACGCATACGCATATTGATGACATCACGCGAAGTCAGAGTTTCATCTAATTCCAAATCACCGATGATATTACGTAAAGTTGTGGCTGAGAGATTCTCAATCGCTAGTATGGGATTCTCGATGCCGTAAGTATATAGTTTCGGATCGACGATCTGATAGAACAGAACTGTATCGATCTGGATAGTGACATTGTCCTTTGTGATAACCGCTTGAGGTAGGAAGTCAGCCACTCTCTCCTTGAGCGAAAGCTTTTTGACGATGTTATCGACAAAAGGCAATTTAACATGTATGCCCGTCGTCCAAGTAGCATTATATGTACCTAGACGTTCAATGATGTAAGTAGTCGCTTGAGGAACAACACGCACATTCTTAACGATCAGTGAGAGTATTGCCAATATGACTACCAGTGCGATCAAAAATCCACGAGATGGGAGCACTATTGCAAAAGTCATCAACATATACTACCTCTTTTCTATCACAACGCTGTGACAATTAATTTTACACCTTTGATTTCTTTGACCACAATCTCAGTGCCGACTGTGATGGTTGAACCATCAATGCTCTGGGCACTCCAATCTTGGCCTTTGACTTCCACACGTCCGCTATTGTGGAGGTTGTCGATAGTCGAACTTACGATGCCGTGACATCCGATCAGGCGATCTGCATTGGTAGGTTCAACAACCTTATTCTTAGCACTGAGACGTGGTTTTACTACAATCAGGAAAAGCGCCAACAAAATAGCAGAGACAATCAAAAAGCTGATTATCTGCACTTCGATAGCTAGATCCAAAACAGATAAAATCATCGCTACCAGAGCTCCGCCAGCGAACCAAGCTGTGACCATATTCACTGTCATAGCTTCAACGATCAGGAGAACGGCGGCGATAGCCAACCAAATCAAATAGCTCATAAAATCTCCTAACTGAAATATGTAAACAATTATTCAGCTAAATCACTGTCTTCGGAATAGATACGCGAGGCTTCTAATAGCAGAAATGCCACATTGTTGATTCTATTCTCAAGACGCTCGATGATGCGATTCTGTTCTTTTTCTTCATCCTCTTCGTCTAATAAAGATTTCTGAGCGACGGCCTGTTCTGCATAGTAGCTATTGAGCATCTCAGATGAATCCATGCCACTGCCCGAAATATAACCATTAACTTCTGAGAACTGAGGGTCTTGCGTCTCTTTATTCTGTCGATCTATATCAGGGTTATAGTCATAGGACTCACAGAAAACTATGGGGATATTGGCCTTATCAAAGGGTGTATGATCACCGCTGTGCTTTGTCCATTCACGGTATACTTCACTGCCACCGTCATCATAGAAATCTACAGAGCCAAGACTCTGATTGGTGTATACCTCAAAATTATTATTGGTGTACAGCAAGTATTGGTAATAGAGATCTGTGATCTGATAAAGTTTACGACGCATGTCATACTTCTTGGTGCCGTCTTCTGATAGAGAATTCCAGCCCGAATGCATGTAGACTTTATCGCCAGCGTAGATGCTGTCGACATTGTACATACAATCAGTCAAGGCGATTTCCTCTTCAGACATAGAATTCAAAAAAGCATTGGCTCCTGCGTAGTCGGCGTTGCTCGCACCGAAGAAGACCAATTTCACTGTATATCCGGGTTTATTGACTAAAGCTTGCTTAGCGAAAGTCATCAAACTAGCTACGCCTGCTGCATTGTTGTGAATACCGTCAGGAATGTAGTCAACGCCTTCTAGCGCACTGGCTTTAGGGGTGTCGTAATGAGCACCGACAATGATGGTACGTCTATTGACATCCTCAGGTAACTCAATCTTCTTAGTATTATGTGCGAATATGCTCAATTCTTTGGCGCGGAAGCCTATACCTGGTATGGTCACCACTAGATTCTGTGAAGCATAATTCTCATAATCGTACTCATAGCTGAATTCTTGTCTCTCGACTTCATAACCGAGCTTAGTCAATTTGTCAGCTAAGTAATCCGCTGCGAGTTTTTCCTGATCACTGCCAGCGTAACGGTCCGGGAATGACTGAGCGAACTCAGTAGCTAATTGTTCTCCCCAATTACCGAAACGTGCCGGCTTTTTATTATCTTGTTCTTCTGCTTCAGGTTTGATCAGATGCTTGAGTTTTTGTAGCCAACTCTCTTCTTGTTTGGTGGTGGTAGCTGAAACATCCTGCTCACTGGTACTAGCTGTTTCTGTGCTAGCAGTATCTGTTCCTTCAGTATCGGTGATTACAGACGAACTAGTCTCAGTATTAGCCGTTTGTTTTTTGCAGCCAATCACTAAGACAACACTGAATAAAACACTCAGCGACAACGCTAATATTCTTATTTGAAAATTACTTTGATTGTCTCTCATATCTCAATTATTTTAACACACGACTAACTCACTGAATTTATTTGTGCAACATTCTTAAAATTATTCTCACTGTCAAATTTACTATAGTACAATTGAATCAAATCCTAAATAAGGTAGGTTTTCTAAAATGAAAACAAGTGAACAGGTACCCAAGGTACCTTACGATCTAAACCAAAAATTGTTGACCTGGAAATCCCTGGCATTGATGGCATTTATGACTGTTTGGGGATTCGGCAACGTAATCAACGGCTACGGCTATTTCCACGGTATCCAAGTCGGCTTCAGCTGGATCTTGGTCTTCGCTCTTTATTTTGTACCTTATTCACTGATGGTCGGTGAATTGGGTTCGACTTTCAAGACCAAAGGCGGCGGTGTTTCTTCTTGGATCGATGCAACCTTCAACAAAAAGTTAGCCTACTATGCTGGATGGACCTATTGGGTAGTGCACATGCCCTACATTGCACAAAAACCTCTCAATACCGTCATAGCTGCTAGCTGGGCTATCTGGGGTTCACCTAAAGCGACCGAAGAATTTAAGATCGAATATGTACAGATCGTCTGTATCCTGATCTTCTTAGTGGTCGTTTTCCTCACCTTGCGCGGTGTCAGAGTTTTGAAATCCATCACTTCATTGGCAGGTTTCGCTGGTCTTGTGATGTCATTTCTCTTCATTCTGATGGCTGTATCTGCTCCCATCTTCCTCGGTGATAAAGTGCAGATCAATCACATACCGCTCAACAGCAACTCTCTGATACCCACCTTTAACTTCGAATACATCACTTCATTGTCAGTGTTGATCTTCGCAGTAGGTGGTTGTGAGAAGATTTCACCTTATGTAAACAAAACCAAGGATCCCGGTAAGGGCTTCCCTCGCGGCATTATCTTCATGACATCGATGGTTGTCTTAGCTGCTCTATTAGGTACATTTGCTCTCGCCTTGATGTTTGATCCTACTAACCCGGACAAAGACTTCATCGCCAACGGTGCTTATAAAGCTTTCCGCATCTTAGGTGACTGGTACGGTGTCGGCAACCTCTTCGTCGTCATCTATGCTCTGTCCATCCTAATCAGTCAAGTGGCTGTCATGATCCTCTCCATCGATGCTCCTCTGCGTATGTTGATCGAGTCTTCAGACAGTCAGTTCATACCCAAATCTCTATATAAACAAAATAAACACGGTTCTTATGTGAACGGCGTCTACATGGTCACCGTCATAGTCTTGATCCTCTTGATTATCCCTACCTTCGGTATCGAAGGCGTACAAGACATGGTCAAGTGGCTGATCAAACTCAACTCCGTATGTATGCCGATCCGCTATCTGTGGGTTTTCTTAGCTTACTGGGGTCTCAAGAAAATGGTCGCCAAAGAACGTGCTGAATACACTTTCACCAAGTCCACCGTTCTCGGTAAGTTGATGGGTGGCTGGTGCTTCTTCATCACCGCTGCTTGCTGTCTCCTAGGTATGTACAGTGATGACACCTTCAAATTGGTGATGAATATCGTAACACCTATCGTACTAGTCTTGCTCGGCTTGATCTTGCCGCAAATCGCCAGACGTCAGAACAAATAAACTGCTATAGCTCTAAAGCAAATACACCATGGCATGCCATGGTGTATTTTTATTCACTGAATTATATAAAAATATGTATTCGACAATAAGCGAGTCTAAGCGAAGTTCTTGATCATCAGGTGAGCTATTCTAAAATAGACTACTAGAGAACCTGCATCGACTAAGGTAGTTATCAGAGGTGCCGCCATGATTGCTGGGTCGAGCTTCAATGTCTTTGCTAGCAATGGCAAAATAGCTCCGACTAATTTCGCCATAAAGACAGTCGCCGCTAAGGTTAGAGACACCGTCAATGCTAGAGTCATATTTTTTTCATAGAAAAAATAAATACGTATGAAGTTGACTGCTGAGAGAGCCGTGCCTACCAAAAGCGCAATACGTATCTCTTTCCAGATAACGATGACGATATCCTTGATGCTGATTTCATTCAAGGCCATACCACGAATTAACATGGTGCTTGTCTGTGAGCCAGCATTGCCACCCGTATCCATCAACATGGGGATGAAAGCCACTAAGATGGGCAACTGTGTGAAAGAAGCTTCGTAACTCTCGATAATACCGCCGGTGATCATGCTGGAAACCATCAACAACATCAGCCAAACAATCCTCTTGCGGGCATTCTCCCAAACCGACATGTTGAGATATGGTTTTTCAGATGGCGTGATCGCCGCCATCTTCTCAAAGTCTTCTGTGGCCTCTTCTTCCATTACGTCTACAGCATCATCGATGGTGACAATACCTACTAAACGTCCTTCATGGTCAGTGACTGGTAGAGATAGGAAATCGTAGCGAGAAAAAATACGAGCTACTTCTTCTTGGTCAGTACTGGTATTTACATTGATGACATCACTCTCCATCAGGTCTGCGATCATATCATCATCTTCAGCTAAGAGTAGAGTTTTGACAGAGATAACACCTTCTAGACGGCGGTTTTGATCTGTCACATAACAGGTATATATCGTCTCACGATCCTCACCGTGCAAACGGATACGGTTGATTGCCTGTCGTACTGACATCTCCCTTTTGAGATCTGTAAATTCCGCGGTCATGATACTTCCAGCAGAATCTTCCGGATATTGCAGATAACGATTGATCAACAGTCGTCGTTCTGGTCTAGTGAGCTGTAATATACGACGCACTATATTCGCCGGCATCTCCTCTAAAAAATCGACAGCATCATCGACATAGAGACGTTCCAACATATCGTTTAAATCTTGATCAGAAAAAGCTTTGGCTAGATCTTGCTGGGCTTCACTGGAGAGATGGGAAAAGACCAAAGCACCCATATCTTTAGGTAATAATCTAAAGACAACCAAAGCCTCATGCTCAGGCAATTCCTCGATGAACATAGCGACATCGACCTCATTGTCCTCAACTAAAGATTCACGCAATTTGCGATAGTCCTGATTTTTGAGCAATTCCTCGAGATAATCTAATCTTGCTTCGTTGTCCATATTACCTCCGAACTTGGTGGTACTTTATCTTAGTATAGACTACACATAGATTGGTAGATACCAAAAGAGCACCCTGTGGTGCTCTTTTGGTGTTCTTTTGCATTATAGACCGTGTTCAATTCATAGTTAACACAGTGTGTACGACCCATGGTCGTAAACTACATAATTCCAATAGCGACTAGTACATAGCGTAAGATAAATAAGCAGGCGAGTATGTACATCACCGGTGAAACCAACTTACCCTTACCAGTCAAGACCTTGAGTAATACATAGGAGATCATACCGAAGACGATACCTTCAGCGATGCTGTAGGCGAAGGGCATGACGATAATTGTCAAGAAAGCTGGGATGGCTTCAGTGAAATCCTCTAGATCGATCTCTTTGATGGAGCTCATCATGAAGAGTCCGACGATGATCAAAGCAGGGGCTGTCGCTGCACTCGGCACCATACCGAAGATCGGTGCAAAGAACAGTGCTAAAGCAAATAATAAGGCTGTGAATACTGAAGAGAGACCTGTGCGTCCACCTTCTGCTACACCAGACGAAGACTCAACATAGGTGGTGACAGTAGAAGTTCCCAAACATGCGCCGGCGACTGTTGCTATAGAGTCTGCCAACAGAGCACCTTTGATATGAGGTAATTTACCATTCTCATCTAACATGCCGCTCTTCGAGGATACACCTACTAGAGTTCCTAAGGTATCGAAAATATCGACAAATAAGAATGAGAAGAGAACGATCAACATATCCCAGCTGATGATATTGGACCATTCAAATTGTAAGGCGATGGGTGCCAGTGAAGGCGGTAAAGTGATGGGAGATCCTTGCGGTAATTGTGTGACTCCCATGGGGATACCGATAATGGTAGTGATGATGATACCGATCAAGAGAGCACCTTTGACTTTAAAGTGCAAAAGTACGCCTATGATCAAGAGTCCCATAAGGGTGAGCAGAACGCCTGGATTTCTGAAATCACCCAACTCCATCACCAGACCACCAGCATTGAGTGTAGGATTGCCAGCCGCATCATAAGCCACCTTACCTGAGGTAAAGAGGCCAGCGTTGATCGAACCGATCAGTGCGATGAAGAAGCCGATACCGACGGCGACTGCTTTCTTCAAGTTGTGCGGTATGGCATTGAAAATAGCTTCACGAATATTGAATAGGGATAGGAAGATAAAAACTATACCTTCGAGGAATACTGCGGTCAAAGCAAACTGCCAAGATTTTCCCATACTGAGAACAACTGAATAGGCGAAGTATGCGTTGAGACCCATACCAGATGCCAAAGCGAAGGGATAATTGGCTAAGAAAGCCATCAGCAGAGTACCGACAAAAGCCGAAACCGCTGTGGCAGTAAATACTGCCGTTGAAGGCATACCAGCGTCTCCCAAAACCATGGGGTTGACGACCAAGATGTACGCCATGGTCATAAAAGTGGTCAGACCAGCTACAGCTTCAGTTCCGACCGTTGTTCCGTGTTTCTTGAGATGAAACAGTTTTTCGACAAGACTGTTATTCATAAATCCTCCCGTCTCCGTAAATGCGGTACAAAAGAAGAATAGCACAGGCCACAATAATTTATTGCCCAAATATGCATTAATATATTTGTGTATATTGCACAAGGAAAATTAGTATTTACATGTCAAAATAACCAAAATAATTGTATGGCATTAAACAATTGAAATCACGCAGATCTTATCCCTAATTCATGTATAACTGCACCGATTAAACGCCTAAATATAGCGACTGTGCTATTATTTAAAAATCTAAATGCTATAGGAGGTACATATGCGAAGGTCCGACCCGAGACAGAACTCAGTCAATGGACATCGTCCTCAACCCTCTCAACCGCGACCTCTAACCGATGAGGAAAAAGCACTACGAGCTGCTAACTTAGCCCAGGCTAAGACACAGGCACAACAGCCATACAATACATCCAACTTCGATCCGAGCAGCTATGCTCCTGCGAGGAGAACTCGCACTGCTTCCCCTCGCTACGCAAGGCGCAACCAATATCCTGCAGGGCGTAGAAGAGTCCAAGGGCATCCGCAAAACCAGATGCCACAACGCTCGAGAAATCTCCGCGATTACGATAAATTCTATGACGAATACGAAAACTACGAGGAAGCGGGTCTGAGAAAGTACCGCCAAGGGCGTAAACTCACGATGTTTGTCCATATTCTCACCGTGCTTATTCTCTTGGGTTCCATAGCGATCACCTATCTGATGGTACGCTACCATGTCCTGCCTCTCTTCCATAGAATAATTGCCTTAGCTGTTTTATTTATTCTCAATCTGCTGATGCTCTCCATTGCCCGCAGAGCTGATCGCTCGGGTACAGCACGTTTATTCGGCATCGTATTCGGCGTGCCCTGTCTAGGGGTGGTGGTAGTAGCGTGTTATTTTCTCTTCTCCATCATCGGCTTTTTATCCGGTATCAACACAGCTGGACGCGCCCAAGTCAGTCAGATGCAAGTCTTAGTACTCAAAGATTCTGAATATCAATCCATAGAAGACATCAAAGATCTTTCTGTAGCTGCTCCTCTCAGTACCGATAGAGATCCGCTCAAGGCCACCATCGCTAAAATCAAAGATGATATCGGTGTCGAACTCAACATAACAGAAGTCAGTAGCTACAACGAGGCTGCCAACAAATTGTATGACGGAGAGGTATCTGCCATACTGATGAACAAAGCCTACGTCAAAAATATCGAACAAGAAGATCATCCGAACTTTTCTACAGAGACTAGAAGTATCTACGACTATCTCTATCTTTATAATCGCAAAGAGACTGTCAAGCGAGTCAATACTAGCGAAGATTCCTTCGTCATGTATATCAGCGGTATAGACACCTATGGCGAAATCGAGAGCATATCACGTAGCGATGTCAACATCTTGATCTCTGTTAATCCACAAACGCACAAAATACTCTTGACCAATATCCCACGTGATACCTATCTACCCATCGCAGACGGCGGACAAGATCAGGGAGATAAACTCACCCATGCTGGTCTCTACGGCGTACATTCATCTGTCCATACCTTGGAGAATTTCCTCGGTGTAGATATCAACTACTATTCAAGAGTCAATTTCACTTCTTTGATCGATGTAGTCGATTCCTTAGACGGCATCACCATTGATAACCCAACTGAATTCACCGCCTATAATGGCATGTACTTCCCTGCTGGCGAAATCAATTTGAACGGCGAAGAGGCACTCGCTTTTTCACGCGAACGTAATAGTCTCAGTGACGGCGACAACGATCGCGGACGCAATCAACAACGTGTTCTCACCGCTATTATCCGCAAGGCAGCCTCACCTGCTGTCATCACTAACTTCAACGGCGTATTGTCTACCTTCAGCGATACATGCGAGACGGATATGCCGGTAGAAGATATTATGAAATTGGTCAATAAACAAATCGCCGATGATCCCGAATGGCAAATTGAGTCCAACGCTCTAACAGGTACAGGTTCTGTGGGTGAGTTGCGATCTTACGCCATGCCTGAATATGATCTCTATATGATGAGACCAGACCCAGATAGTAAAGATGAGATCATCGATGCGATCAGAACAGTTTTGCAGCCCTAATCGTAGACTTAAACACTGACTAAATTTATTACTAAGAGGTAGTATGAACGAACAAAAAGCACCCAAAGATAAGAAAAAGAAAAATCCACACCGCCAACGCCGTAATTTTCGTCGCGACAACAACGGCGAAAACAAGTTAAATCAAACCGGCAAACACAATCGTCACGAACAGACTGCGGAATCGCTGCGCAGCAGCAATCAAGCATTAGAACGCAGCATACAGAAACAGATCGCTAAGATCAGCGAGATAACTTTGGAGGAATAAAAAAAGTCACGATCGTACGATCGTGACTTGTGGTGGAGATAAGCGGGATCGAACCGCTGACCTCTTGAATGCCATTCAAGCGCTCTCCCATCTGAGCTATACCCCCAAACGAACAATAGTATTCTAAGCGTATTGAGGTTCTAAGTCAACCTCTAATTTGGAACAACATTACACCATAACCTTAAAGGCAGGTAACCATGCAAATTATTATTTCGCCAGCAAAATCATTAAAACCCGAACAAGCGGCACTGCCAGTGACGACTCAACCTGCTGGAATCGCTAAAACCAGTATCCTCGCTGAGTACCTAAAAAGTATGAGCGACCGAGAACTCCAGGAACTCTGGCAAGTAAACGACAAGATCGCTCAAAAAACTATAGCCTGGGTACGGAACTTTAAGCCCAGTACTCTAGGCACACGTGCACTGGAAACCTATAACGGACAAGTATTTAAGTCCATGCAACCCACCATCTTCAATGATCGTGAGTGGGATTACATCTCCAATCATCTTTTCATCATCTCTGGTTTCTATGGTGCCGTACGACCTATTGACGGCATTCAACCCTATCGTCTGGTGATGGCATCGCCGCTAGATCTAAATTACAAGGGTAAGCACTACACTTCACTCTATGATTTCTGGGGCGACGACATCTATAAAACAGTTACAGAACATGACAATCTGATACTCAACTTAGCCTCAAAAGAATATGCCAAAGCTGTCCTCGATCACCGCAGTAATGACGTACGTATTGTCACCTGCGACTTCGCTGATCTGGTGTTGGACAAAAAAGGACATCCTAAAGCTAAAATGAAAACTATGGCGGCTAAGATCGCTCGAGGATTGATGGTACGTTATCTAGCTGAGAATCAGATAGAGGATCTTGAAGGAGTCAAAAAATTCAATATCGACGGCTACCATTTCTACCCTGAACTCAGCGATGATAATCACTTCATCTTCATTCAAAAAGATCTAACTAAGTAAATAGAGAAGCCTGAGCGGATGAGCTCAGGCTTCTTAATTCGCCATAACTTATTTAGCAGACTACTCAGATAACAATTTAACAGCACCCTCAAAGTGCTCATCTACATATTTTTTAATTTCTTCACTCTGTAAAACTTTTAACAACGCCTGTACTCGCAGATCTTTTTCTAAACCTTCACGCACAGCCAACACATTGGCGAAAGTATCGATCGCTTCTTTTCCATCTTCCAACAAAAGAGCGTCTTTACTGGCATTGAGTCCAACCTGAATAGCATAGTTACCGTTGATAATGCCGAAATCAACATCAGGTAGGGAGCGAGGGATCTGGGCAGCATCTAGCTCAACTATCTCGATATTATAAGGGTTCTCTACGATATCGAGACGGGTAGCTTGGAAGCCAGCTTCCGGATTTAACTTTAGATATCCTTTTTCTTCGAGCAATTTAAGAGCTCTACCTTCGTTGGTACCATCATTAGGGACGGCTACTTTTTTGCCCCCAGTCTTAAGATCATCTAACTGCTTAGAATTGCCAGCATACAGACCAAAAGGCTCGTAATGAATTTTACCCACGCTCATAATATGTGTACCATTTTGGCTGTTAAAATCCTCTAAATACGGTGTGTGTTGGAAATAATTGGCATCTACTTCCCCATCCTCCGTAGCAGTATTCGGCAAAATATAATCATCGAAGATCACCACTTCGAGTTGAATATTCTCTGCGAGGAGAAGCTCCTTGCACTGTTCCAAAATTTCGGCGTGCGGAGTTGCACTCGCCGCTACTTTAAGTGTAGAAACTCCATCAGTCGTGGAACTTTTGTCAGTAGTTGTGCTCTCTGATTTACTGCAGCTAACCAATAAGAATATGCTCAATACAACTAATAATAAACTCAAAATCCGTCTGTTTTTCATACTTACTCCTTAAAACTAATCATGCTATTTTTTGCGATGATCAAACTTATGAGCTAGACGCAAGCCACACTCTTGAATCACCTGCAGAATCACTGCGATCAGGATAACTGTCAAAAACATCAACTGATCATCATAGCGCTTATAACCGTAGTTAAAGGCTATGGCACCTAGACCGCCTCCTCCGCAAAAGCCGGCATATGCAGAGTATCCAAGAATGGTGGTAACTGCGATAGCGCTGCCTAGTAACAAAGAATGTTTAGACTCAGGCAAGAGAACCTTAGTGATAATCTGCCAATTAGTCGCGCCCATTGAGCGTGCAGCTTCAATAACACCGCCCTGCACCTCCTGCAACGAAGATTCTACCATACGGGCTACAAAAGGCGTCGCTGAGATAATCAACGGTACGATGACTCCTTTGATACCGATAGATGTGTTCACAACCAGCCGCGTAAAGGGAACTATCCAGATCATCAAAATCAAAAATGGAATGGAGCGGACAAAATTCACTACCGCCCCTAATATGCGATTAGCTAACGGCAAAGGTTTTAAACCTTGAGCCGAAGTGACGTGGAGCAATACACCCAGAGGAAGTCCGAAGATATAGGCTAGAAGCGATGATACTATCGTAATCAACAGTGTCTCACCAAAGCCTACTAGCAATAAATTTATAATCTGTTGCGTACTCATCAAATCTTTACCTCCATTACATCATCATCTGAGGGCAAATCCTCGAGCTGGTACTGTATCTGCTGTTGTTCTAGGTAGGAAAAAATCTTTTGTACATCGACATTTTTGTCTGGCAACTTAACTAACATTTGACCATAAGTTTTCCCCTCTATAGTCTTGCTGTCAGCCGCTAAAATACTCAATGGTTGCTGACAATGTAATATCAGATTGGCCAGCACTGGCTCAGCTGCTGTACGACCGTCAAAAGTCAAGCGGATAACCTTGTCTCCTTCTATCCTATGCAGTAACACACCTTGGGGCAAGATCAGACGCTTGGCCATCGCTGATTGAGGATTGGTGAAAACCTCGCTGACCTCACCTAGCTCGACTATCTCACTATTTTCCATCACCGCCACTCGATCACAGATTTTAGTTACAACCTCCATCTGATGAGTGATGATGACTATCGTCACTTTAAGTTCGCGATTGATCTTTTGCAGCAAATCTAGAATTTGATCCGTAGTCTTAGGATCAAGAGCACTGGTAGCTTCGTCGCAGAGAATGATTTCTGGCTGAGCAGCGAGAGCGCGAGCGATGGCAACTCTCTGCTGTTGTCCGCCTGACAACTGACTGGGATAAGCGTCGGCACGATCAGGTAGTCCTACTAACTCGAGCAATTCTCTCGCTCTCTCCCTTGCTTCGTTGCGTGGCCTGCCGATAATTTCGAGAGGGAACATAATATTCTGCAGTACTGTACGCTGCTCCAGCAAATTAAAATGCTGAAAAATCATACTTATTTTACTGCGTAGATCACGAAGATTCGCTGACGAAGATTCCATGAGAGCTTGATCTCGATAATAGATCTCACCTTGCGTTGGTTTTTCTAGTAGATTTAGACAACGGATCAATGTACTCTTGCCAGCACCACTCAGACCGATAATGCCAAAAATTTCTCCCTCTTCGATTGACATGTTTATATCTTTCAGTGCAGTTACAGTCTGTTTATTATCCGTAAAAATCTTAGTTAAGTTCTCTGTCCTTAAAATAGTGGTCATACATCTCCTTTTCTGTAAAAAAAAAACTGTCCGGAGAGGACAGTTGAAAATACGATCTGTGTTGGACTCAGCAGAAAGCACAAGCAGGCCTCTTAGCTGCTTGCTGATTCTTCTTCATCTTCGACATTCGTTGGTTTGCTATAATGATAATTTTCATATTATATTAGGTATTCCGTATGTTAATCTGCAAAATGAGTATGCTTAGTAATCCACTGTAAAACCTTTACCCTCAACCAGAAACCATAAATCCCCATTGTTATGACAGTGAAGAACCACCATATGATATAACTGCCAAATAACTGAGCACCT
>JAEWFX010000053.1 GCA_023388605.1 Bacillota bacterium | reverse complement strand
AAGTCGCCTGATCAACGCAGTATCTTCGGTGACCGCACTTATGTCAAAGTTTTGCATGATGGACAAGTATCGCTTGTCGGGTACATCGAAGGAACAGGCAAAGTAGAGATCAACTACTTAGATCTATTGGCAGGTTGGGTAGGTAGTGCTCTACAAGAACGCAGCAACACAGCAGAGTGTGAGACATTCCTCAAAAATGTTTTGCTCGAAAATGAATTACCTGGCGATATCCCTATCAAGGCACGTGAATACAATATTCCTAATACACTCAGACGTCAGTGCTTCTTGATCCATATTTCCGGCGGTAGCCTGCTCAAGGTCAAAAATATTTTGCAGCAGGTGACAGAGGGTCCACAGGAACATCATTTTATTCCCATCGACGAAGAGAATTTCGTTCTGATCATGGAAGTTGATCCTAAGGCAACTAAGCCGAACAGTCCAGATTTTCCCGAGGTCATCCTATCTGCACTCGAAGATAGTCTGGGAACTAGAGTGCATCTGGGTGTGGGCATGCCGGTGGAAGTTTTGAAGGAGATACCCAAATCTTATCGTGAGGCTTCACTCGCCTTGACTGTCGGTAAGATCTTTACGGATGATTCGCGTATTATGCGCTACAACCGCCTGGGATTGGGACGCTTGATCTACCAGTTACCACCCACTTTGTGTCAACTATTTTTGTCGGAAGTTTTCGCCCCAGAGGCATATGAGGAACTAGATAAAGAGACCTTGTTGACTATACAGAAATTTTTTGAGAACAATCTCAATGGTTCTGAGACTTCGCGTCAGTTATTTGTACACCGCAATACATTGGTCTACCGTCTAGATAAAGTACAGAAGATAACGGGCTTAGATTTACGTAATTTTGATGATGCAGTATTATTTAAACTTGCATCCATGGTGCGTAAGTACCTCGAATCCTTACATCGAGATACCCAAGCTTTCCGCAGGTAATCTTTGAGAAAGAGGCTATTTTGATAGAATTTCAAAACATTTCTAAGGTTTATAACAATGATGCTAGAGCCTTAGAGGATGTAAATTTAAAGATCGAAGACGGTGAATTCGTCTTTATAATAGGTGAAAGTGGAGCCGGCAAATCTACTTTGATCAAATTATTGTCATGTGAAGAAAGACCGACTTCAGGTAGAGTCGTGATCGAAGACTACGAGATAGGTCGTTTGCGTCGCCGCCTGATCCCACTGATACGCCGTAAGATAGGCATGGTTTTTCAGGATTTCCGTCTGATCTCCACTAAGACTGTCTATGAGAACATCGCTTTTGCGATGGAGATTGTCGGTGCACGCAAAAAGCATATCAAGCAACGAGTGATGATGGTTTTGAGCGTAGTAGGTCTGCGCCATAAAGCAGATTGTTATCCAGATGAATTATCTGGTGGTGAAGCTCAGCGTGTCGGTCTCGCTCGTGCCATGGTCAACAATCCTCGCTTGATATTGGCAGACGAGCCCACAGGTAACTTAGACCCTGCTAACAGTGAAGCTGTCATGGCTCTGTTAGAGGAGATCAATCGCGCTGGTACTACGGTTATAGTCTGTACCCATGACATGGTTTTGGTAGAACAGATGGGTAAGCGTGTGATCGAGTTGAGCCAAGGCAAAATCATCTCTGATAAAGAAGCTATTATCAGTGAAGACCCAGCTCTATGTTATGTGCGTCCGGAAGAAGAGATCGAAGAGATCAGTGAATTCTTCACTAAGATCAATATCGAACATCTCAAACATAAACAAATTGATTCTGAAGAGTATGCAGAGAAACGTCGTCGTCGCAATGTAGGTTCTCTAGCTGAACGCATCGCTAAGTTGCAATGGCGAGGAGGACAAGCATCTGTACAGAGTGCAGAAGAACAAGCTGATCCTAAAGATGCCGAAGATCTAGTAGAGGGTCTCGGCGATGATACTGCTCCCGAATACACTGTAGCCGAATTTTTATCCGAGGAAAAGGTTGATGCTAAAGAGCCTTTTGCCCCTATTTTCAGCGTCGATGAGGAGGATGATTTCCTGCTCGGCGAGGAGCGCAGTGATCGCAAATCACAAGATAGTGGGGAGGAAGAATAATGGCTATGAAGACTAAAGGTTACCGTTATGCGATCAGAGACGGATTTGTCGGCATTTTCCGACATCCCTTAGTTTTGATCGCCTCCATCACCACTATGATGATGTTGTTGTATATGACGGCGTGCTTTTTTGCTTTTTCTACCAATATCAATCACTTAGTCAATATCGCTGGTCAGCAACCACCGGTAGAAATTGTTTTCAAGACAACTGCTGATGGAGCTATGGCTAGACAATTAGACAGTGTATTAGAAGAGTCAGATGCAGTAGTGTTTCATGAACTCTACACGCCCGAACAGAATTTTGAGAATTTCAAAAAGAACATCGGCAGAGACGAATTGTATGAAGGATTCGATTATAAAAATCGCATACCTTATACCATACAAGTACGCCTTAAAGATCCTTCGACAGGTGAACAGTTCCGTGAAGAAGTCAAGAATTTCCCTGCGGTCAGTGAAGTTCATCTAGAACAAGGCGTTATGGAGTTTTTGAGCAAGCTCAAGGTGCAGGTGAATATCTTGAGTTCAGTAGTGTTTGTAGCTCTATCCCTGATCACCATCTTTATTATCAGCAATATGACTAGGGTAGCAGCTTTGGCTCGTTCACAAGAGATCAACATAATGAAGTATTTAGGTGCAACCAACCGTTTTATTCGCATACCCTTTGTTTTACAGGGTATGATCGTCGGTTTTATCGGAGCTACGCTTGCCGGAGTTGCCTACGCTGTAACTTATATGGCGTTATATAATCGTTTTAAGGTCAGTGACTTGATGTCTCACTCCTTTTCTTTGATCAGCCCTTGGCAGTTATTGCCGCTAGGTTGCATTTTGATTGTCTTGGTCGGCCTGATGTTAGGTGGTTTGACCAGTGCTCTATCAGTACGTAAACATACTTTTGTTTAACGAGGTTTTATGAAAAAAGTAACTAGTAGATATATTAGTTTTTTACTCATTTTCTGTTTGATTTTTAGTTGTTTTATTATTGGCAGCAAGCCGGTGAGTGCGACTGAGATCGACGAGATCACTGCTCGCCAAGAAGAAGTTCAGCAGCAGATCGATCAACTGTCTGACCAATTGGGTGAGCTTAAAAATCAAGCCGCTAATATCGAAGAAGAGTACAAATGGCTCAAAGATCGTAGTGACGAACAGAAAGAACAATTCCAAAAATTACAGACCGAGAAGGAAAACAGCATCAAAGTACAACAAACTATGTTGGTAAACCTCGAAGTCGCCACCAAGAATTTTGAGGATAAAAAGGAACAGTACGCTGATCGCGTAGAATCAATGTTCAAACTGCAAAATAAGAGTTGGTTGGAATTATTATTAGAATCTGAGTCTCTGCAAGGTTTTTTCTCAACAGTACGCTTTATGAAAACTATCACAGAGGCCGATGAAGAGGCTCTGGATGATCTGTTGAAAAAAGAACAAGAAGTCAACAAACTCCTAGAAGACACCAACAAAAACATCAAGCAATTAGAAGATCACATGGCTGAAGTCGAAGATGAAATGCAAAAGATGGAAGCCGATAAGGATTATGTGAGTAGTCGTCTCAATGAAATCGGTTGGACAATCGAAGACGCTCACCAACAATTGGCTGATGCTCAGAACACTGATAAAGATTTAGAGGCAGAACTATCTGCCGCTTATGAACGTTTGGAAGCAGAACGCAAGGCTGCTGAAGAAGCTAAAAGATCAGAAGAAAACAGTGACAGTGGTTCTGATAGTTCTGATGACTCTGGCACAACTATTGATCCACCTGTATCTTCAGATGGCTTCATCTGGCCTTCTCCTGGTTATTACTACATCACTTCGGACTTTGGTCCGCGTGATATGTTCGGGCGCAATTTCCACTATGGTGTCGATATCGGTTCGGCTTATGGTTCACCAGTTGTCGCTTCTAAGTCTGGCACAGTCTTACAGGCAGGTTGGTTTGGCGGATACGGTAACTTCATCCTCATCGATCACGGTGATGGCACGGCCACAGCTTATGGACATCTCAGCGGCTACAATTGCTCCGCTGGTGATTCAGTAGCACAGAATCAGACTATTGGTTTTGTCGGTTCTACGGGTGATTCTACTGGTCCACATCTGCACTTTGAGATACGTATCGGCGGCAGTGCAGTAGACCCCATGAACTATTTCTAATCGAGGGTTTTTATGAGTGATTTTAATCAAGATAGAAAAGATCCTAATAATTATCTAGATAATACAAATAATGGTGAGTCTAGCAGTTTTACACCAGCACAGACTACCTTTGTCGATAGCGTAGAACCCATTCGCACAGATGTTCAATATGCAGAGTTAGATGATGCTTCTAAAAAGACTAAATCTCGACATATTGTCTCTGCAATTGTCGCTATTTTAGTCACAGTTATTATTTTCCTCGGTATTATCCTGCCGTTAAAGTTTTTGCTCATCAATCCAAATGACAAGTCGGCAGTGAGTGAAAGCGTCGATTCTGTCCAGCCTCAGTATGAGGATTATGCCAGTATATTTGAAGGATTTTTCGATTTTAAGGATACGCCAGAAGTAAGAGCTAAGCTCGATAAGCTCTACACTGCCTATCACTCACTCAAAGAAGACTATTACACAGATCTGTCTGATGAGGAATTGATCGATGCGATGTTGCAGGGTCTGCTCAACAATAGGGATCAATATACTCGCTACATCAGTGCAGAAGATAATGCTCGTAGCAAAGAAGATATGAGCGGTGAATACAGTGGTATCGGCTGTACCATCCAGCAGGGTAAAGATAAACAATTCATAGTGGCTGATCTCACCGACGATAGCCCCGCCTTGCTCGCTGGTATCAAAGTCAATGATATCTTCCTAGCTGTAGACGGAGTAGAGACCACGACAATGGTGGATACCAGCGATTTAGCAAATAAAGTGCGTGGAGAAGAAGGCACAGAAGTAAAGCTGCGCGTCTACCGTCCCAGTGAAAGCAAGGAGTATGAATTCACAGTCAAGCGAGCTAAAATAACCAATTCTGATATACGTTCAAAGATGTTGACCGAAGATGTCGGTTATATTCGTATGACGACTTTTGATACGGGCTTGAGTGATAATTTCAAAGCTGCCATGGAAAAATTACAAAAAGAAGGTGCGAAGAATATGATCTTCGATCTGCGAGGTAATACTGGTGGCTATGTCTCGGAAGTCACTGATATGCTCGATTATCTCTTGCCTGAGGGCACTATTATCACCCTCAAAGGTCGTCGTGGCGGCGAAGAATTCACTGAAGAGATTACCTCTAAAGCTGAGATGGGAGTTCCCGAGGATATGAAGTATGTGATCTTGACCAATCAGTACACCGCCAGTGCCAGTGAATTATTTTCTGGTTGCTTACGTGATTACGACAAGGCAATTTTGGTCGGGGAAAAAACATACGGCAAGGGTGTCGGTACAATCTCCTTTGATTTTGAAGATGGTTCAGGTGCTAATATCACTAATTTTTATTATTATCTGCCCAAGGGTAGCAATGTCGATGGTGTAGGCCTTGAGCCTGATTTCGAAGTTCATTTAAGTGAGGATCAACAGGATAAAACTGTCGGCCAGATGAGTCCTGAAGATGACGAACAACTCAAAGTTGCTCTCGAAAAAATTAAGACATTCAAATGATGAAAGTAGCTGATCATTTACTTAGAGCCACAGCATACGAAGGCCTGATTCGCTGTAGTGCGATCACGTCCCAAAACCTCTGCCAGACAGCTACTGATTATCACAAATTATCACCGATCGTAGCAGTAGCTCTCGGACGTTTGATGTCAGGTGCTCTATTGCTGGGACAAGACCTCAAAAATGATAGTGATCAATTGACTATCACAATAAACGGATCTGGACCCATCGGCGGCATGACAGTTGTCGTCAGACCGGGAGGCAAGGTTAAAGGTTTGGTACAGGTCCCCGTAGTAGAAGCTACCTATCATCATCCTGGTAAGTTCAATGTAGGTGCAGCCATAGGTGAAGGTTATCTGACCGTTGTACGCAGCACCAGTATTGCCGAGCCTTATGTAGGACGCATCGAATTAGCATCTGGAGAGATCGCTGAAGATCTAGTGGCCTATTGTTTTTATTCTGAGCAAATACCTACAATGATGTCCTTAGGAGTACGTGTAGACAAAGATGGTATCGAAGTAGCTGGTGGCTTGTTGATCCAAGCTTTACCAGGTGTCACTGATGAGATTCTGGACGATATCGAAGCTAGGATAAAAGCTTTTGGTGATATCACTCCACACTTACAATCAGGTATAAGTTTACGTGAAATACTCGAAGAGCTACTAGGAGATAATCTCGACAATGATTTGAGCGATATGCCCGTCAATTATTGTTGTGATTGTTCTGCTGACGGAATGGAGAGAGCACTGTTGACTCTGGGTGATAGTGAACTCAGAGAATTAGCAAAAGATCCTAGTGGTATCACGTTGGAATGTCATTTTTGTCCGCACAAATATCATTTTGATCAAAATCAGATCAAGGGTTTGATGAATAGAGGAGAACGATGAAAGAATTGAATACTAAGGAAATAGTGCTTACTGGTGATAGACCTACTGGCAAAATGCACATCGGTCACTATGTGGGATCATTCCAGAATCGTGTTAAATTGCAGGATGAGTACGAACACACCTACATCATGATCGCAGATATGCAGGCTCTGACTGACTATGCACACAATCCGCAATTGGTGCGTGAGAGCGTTCTGCAAGTCGCTTTTGATTACATAGGCTGTGGCATAGATTTCGCTAAAAATACAATATTTATTCAGTCTCAGGTGCCAGAATTAGCTGAGTTCACTATGCTGTACATGAATTTTGTAACGCTCGCTCGTCTGATGCGTAACCCCACCGTCAAGAATGAGATGCAGCAGAAAGAATACGGTAATACGGTGCCTTCTGGTTTCCTCAATTATCCGATCAGTCAAGCAGCTGATATAACTGCCTTCAACGCTACTTTGGTGCCAGTCGGTGGCGATCAGTTGCCGATGATCGAGCAGACTAATGAGATAGTCCGCCATATCAATCATCATTTCAATACAGATATTCTCAAGGAGTGCCAGCCTCTATTATCTAAAGTAACCCGTCTACCGGGAACTGATGGTGGAGTCAAAATGGGTAAATCTCTAGGTAACTGTATCTATCTAGCTGATGACGAGAAGACCATCAAACAGAAGGTGATGGGCATGTTCACAGATCCCAATCATCTGCGAGTGGAAGATCCCGGTGCGGTTGAAGGGAATCCTGTGTTCACATATCTAGATGCATTTGATCCGGATCGTGCTGAGCTAGAAGAATGGAAAGAACACTACCGTCGTGGTGGCTTAGGCGATGTCAAGGTCAAACGTCGACTGGAGCAGATTCTACAAGATGCCTTGCGTCCCATACGCGAAAGACGTGAAGAGGCAGCACGTGATCCTGAGTCAGTGATGAACTTACTCTTAGAGCACAGTCAGAGAGCTCGTGAGGTGGCAGCAGCTAATCTCCTGCAGCTCAAAGAGGTTTTAGGCATCAAGTATTAGTCCTATCTATCCACAATCTGCCGAAAATCAAATAGATAATTTTGTGCAATTTGAAAGCTGTCATAGACAGCTTTTGTTGCCTCCGTAACAGTAAAACTAAAATATACAATCTACTATATATAGTGCACGTTGATTGACGTGTTTCCTTTATCTTGTATTTGAACGGTGAATTATGAAAGTTGTGTATGATAGTTTGACTGGTCTAGGTAAGAGCTATGCAGAGTCTTTAGGTTATCCGACTATCGATATCCATGATATCGATGATCAGGATCTGGAAACCGAGTATTTTTTGGTTACACGATGTTTTAATTTTGGCGAGGTGCCTGAGCCCACAGTTTTGTTTTTGCGCAAGCACTATCGACAAGTTTTCGGTGTGGCCTGTGGGGGCAACCGCAATTGGGGAGCCAATTATGCTATCGCTGGCGATAAGATAGAAAAAGCCTGTCGCATTCCCTGTGTCAGTAAGTTTGAAGCGATGGGATTCGAACATGAACGCCAACAATCTAGAGATTTTATCGCCCAATACTTAGCAGAGCATCAGGAGTAGGAGGAGTTATGTCAGATTTAATGCACATCGTGCCCGATAACAACGAAGAATATAAAATCCCCGAATGGATCATGTTAAATTCGCAGATAGTCGATGAGAACGGTAAGATCCGCGATTTGAACAAGGATAAAGAAGCTGTTTATTCTTATTTTGTCAATGAAGTGAATAAGCACACGCAGTTTTTTCATTCTCTGCGTGAAAAACTCAATTACCTAGTCAAAAATGGCTATTATGAATCTGATTTTTTGGCCAATTACACCTTCGATGAAGTCAAATCTGTATTCAAGCGTGCCTATGCCTATAAATTTCGTTTCCCGACCTATATGGGAGCTTTTAAGTTCTACAACAACTATGCGCTGAAGAGTAACGATGGCAAGGTCTTCTTAGAGAGATACGAAGACCGCATGTCAGTCGTAGCTCTCTATCACGCTGATGGCGACATCGAAAAAGCTTATGCTATTGTCGATCGTCTGATGGCACAGGATTTCACGCCTGCCACACCGACTCTGTTGAACACAGGGCGTCTACGTCGTGGCGAGTTCGTCTCTTGTTTTCTCTTAGAGATAGGAGATTCGATGAATGATATTGCGCGTGCTCAAGAATTTGCCATGCAATTGTCAAAGATCGGTGGCGGCGTATCCCTGCACCTGAGCAATCTTCGAGCTAAGGGAGAACCGATCAAAGGAGTTGCCAATGTAGCTAAAGGGGTGGTCGGTGTCTGTAAACTTTTAGACAATGCCTTCCGCTATGCCGATCAGATGGGTCAACGTCCGGGTGCGGGTGCGGCTTATCTCAATATTTTCCATGCCGATATCGAGGATTTTCTCAATACCAAAAAGCTTAATGCTGATGATGATATCCGTGTAAAAACCTTATCTTTAGGTGTGATCGTCCCTGATAAATTTATCGAACTAGCACGTGAAGATAAGAATATGTATGTTTTCTACCCCTATACGGTGGAGCAGGAATATCATAAACCGTTCGGAGATCTCGCCATCGATATCGACAAATACTATGACGAATGGGTCGAGAATCCGAAGATCCGTAAACGTAGGGTGAATCCACGTAAACTACTCAACGAAATCGCTTCGGTACAGGGAGAGTGTGGTTATCCGTACTTGATGTTCTCTGACAATGTCAACCGTGAGAATCCTTTGGCAGAAAAAGTGAAGTTCTCTAATCTCTGTACAGAGATCCTACAACCGACTGTGCTCAGTGAATTCGCCAACTACGACAAACGCGATGAAGATGTGATCGGTAAGGATGTATCCTGTAATCTGGCCAGTGGCAATATGAGAAATATGATCATCAACAACAGTATCCGTGAGACAGTTTTTGCCGCCATGGATGTGATGAATTCAGTGTCAGAGAAGACGGATATCACTTATGTGCCGGGCATCTCTAAGGCGAACCGCCTAAATCGCAGTGTGGGTTTTGGTATCATGAACCACCATGGCTTTATCGCAGAGAATTTCATCGCCTTCGGTTCACCTGAAGATATTGAACTCTGTGATGTGTTCTTCAATTTAGTCAACTATTACTCGTTAGAGCACTCCTGCTTGAAAGCGAAGGAAACTGGACGACGCTTCGATCAATTCGAACAATCTAAATATGCTGATGGTAGCTATTTTGAAGGTAGAGGAGCAATTTATCCACAGAGTGAAAAGGTCAAAGAAATCTTTGCTGATATCTATATTCCCAGTGATGAAGATTGGGCTAATCTCAAGTCTGATGTCATGGAACATGGTCTGTACAACTCTCACCGTTTAGCAATTGCTCCGAATGGATCTATATCCTATGTGATGAGCGCTACACCTTCAGTCACGCCGATCAAGCAGTTGGTTGAGGAGCGTACTTACGGAAACTCAAAGACCTATTTCCCGATGCCAGCCTTAGACAAAGCGTCATTTATGTATGAGACAGCCTATAAGATAGACAAGTTCAAAGTGATCGATACCATCGCCACGATCCAAAAACATGTCGATCAGGGAATCTCCTTCGAACTGTGTATTACCAGTGATGTCAATACACGTGAGCTCTGCCGTTACTATCTGTATGCTCAGCACAAAGGGATAAAAACTCTGTACTACACTCGGACGCAGAAACTAAAAGTCGAAGAATGTGAGAGTTGTGCTGTCTAGGCTATTTAATAGGGAAAAAGTCAACGAGCTTTAATTTTCAGGCAGCGAATAGTTTTGATGCCAGCCAAAGGCAATGTCTTGAAAGATCAGAAAGAGAGGATTATATGAGGAAATATCACTTACAACCGACCTACGACCGTAGCGGTAGATTATATACAGGAGCAAATTGGAATGAACACGAGGATGAATTCACTCAGGCCTTCTATGAGCAGAATCTATCGCAATTTTGGCGACCGGAGGATATTTCGCTACAGTCTGATCTCAACGTCTGGAACATACTACCTGCAGAGATTCAGACCGCTTATGCACAGAATCTCCTGGTCTTGACCTTCCTCGACACCTATCAAGGAGACATCGGTATGCCAGTGGTCGCTCGCAGTATGAATGATAGCGACGAGCATCAACGCAAGAGTGTACTCAATTTCATGGCAGCGATGGAGAATGCTGTCCACGCTAAGAGCTACTCTAATATCTTCATGACTTATCTGAAAAATCAGGATATCGATGAACTCTATGAATGGGGTAATCTCAACGAGATTTTGCAGAAGATCTTAGATACTATTGTCGGCTACTATCGTGAATTGGATCGTTACAATTATCTGCGTGCATATGGTTCAGAAGGTAGTTTTGATCAATTAGAATTCAAAAAAGCACAATACAAAGCCATGTGTGCTTCAGTCTTCCTCGAGACTTGTCTATTTTATAGCGGTTTTTACTATCCTCTGTATTTTTATGGCCAGGGAAAACTGATGCAAGCTGGCGAGATTATCAATTTAATCTTGCGCGACGAATCAGTACACGGTCTATACGTAGGTAAATTGGCTCAGGAGATCTACCACGAAGTCTTTGACAATGAGTGTCAACAGGAGATGAAAGCTTTTGTGCACGGTTTATTGTTAGAACTTTACCAGCTCGAATTACGCTTGACAGAGATGATCTATGATCCAGTAGACCTTACTCATGATGTCAAAGTTTTTTTGCGTTATAACGCCAATAAAGCACTGATGAATTTAGGGTTTGAGCCTTATTTCCCCTATGAAGAAGTAAATCCCGTAGTGCTCAATGGACTTAATACAGAGACTAAGACGATGGATAATTTCTCTATGAAGGGCAATGGCTATCAGAAGATGAAGAGTGAAGAGTTACGTGATGAAGATTTCATCTTTGATGATTAATATCAAAAATTACAAAATTTAATTAAGAAAGAGGCGAGTATGATTTATTTACTGACTCAAAATGATTGTCCCCAATGCGAAAGTATCAAGCAGTTTCTCAAACATGGATTAGCGGGGAAATATGATGGTGCTATCGAGATCGTCAACCGTCAAGAAGATGAAGATAGATTTATGTCCATGGTCTCAGAGCACAGCGTTCGCACAACACCCTGCTTGATCGCTGGCGAGGATCTCTTGCGTCAACCTACCATCGGCAATATCGAAGAATTTATCAAGAGCCATCTCTAAATCAATTCCTCAAGTTGACGGAGAATTCTACTTGAGCTACTATTGATAAGCTGATTTAGTAAACCTGCACTATTTGTGCTACCTCGCTCATTTATGAGCCGTAAGTCCGAGAGGAGGTGAAAGAATGTCTAAGCTATATGAATTAATGTATGTCCTGAGCACCGCTCAAGGTGATGAAGCCATCGAGGCCAATCATCAGAAAGTTCAGCAACTTATCGCTGATGGTGCTGAAATCGTCGATGTCGATGTCTGGGGTAAGCGTCGTTTAGCCTATGAGATCAATGACGAGAAAGAAGGATATTACGTAGTTGTTCAATTCAATTCTGATGCCCAATACCCTAAAGAAATTGATCGCTTACTGAAGATCAATGACTCTGTGTTGCGTCATCTGATCACCAAAGTTGAGCAGTAAGCAGCGTTAGAAAGGTGGAATTATGAACAAAGTAATTTTGATGGGAAGACTAGTCAAAGATCCGGAACTCAAGCCAACCCAAAGCAATATCTCAGTCTGTACTTTTACATTGGCTGTGGATCGTCGCTTCAAAAATCAGCAAGGCGAACGTGAGACGGATTTTATCCCTTGTGTGGCATGGCGCCAGACCGCTGAATTCGTAGCTAAGTATTTCAGCAAAGGATCGCGCATGGCTTGTATCGGCAGTATGCAGGTACGTAGTTGGGATGATAATGGCAGTCGTCGTTTCATCACCGAGGTTGTCGCTGAAGAAGTTTATTTCGCAGACTCTAAGCGCTCAGAGGGAGATGTTGGTGGTTATCAGAACAATAACTACCGTCAGAACCAGCCCAGCACTGATTTCAGCGCCAAGGTAGAAGTGCCCGAGTATCAACCCGATGAAGATGATGTAGAGCTTCCTTTCAATTTATAATTCACCTGATATCAAATTAATTATCTGAAAGGAATGTATATGGCTGACAATAGAAAAGGTGGCCGCGAGAAGGGATTTCGTCCTCGTCGTAGCCGCAGAAAAGTTGACTATTTCTGTGCCGAGAAAATCGAGAAGATCGACTACAAAGATGTAGCTACTCTACAGAGATTTATCTCAGAAAGCGGTAAGATTATGCCGCGCCGTATGACTGGTACATGCGCCAAGCACCAGAGAGCCTTGACTAAGGCGATCAAGCGTGCACGTCAGGTGGCATTGCTGTCATATACTGGTGAATAAGTTGCACAGCCGTTGCCTAGCGTAACGGCTGTTTTCAAATTATTTGCAGTTAGGAGCTCAAATGAAAGTAATTTTATTAGAAGATATCAAGGGTATCGGCAAAAAAGGCGAAGTTGTCGATGTGAAACAAGGTTATGCCAACAATTTCTTGTTGCGACAAAATCTGGCCATGGAAGCCACCAGTGAAAATCTCAATATCGTGAAAACCAAAGCGAAAGCAGAAGCTGCCAAAGCTGCTCAGATTTTGGCAGAAGCGCAGGAGAATGCTGCTAAGTTGCAGGATAAAGAGATTAAATTACCTGTTAAGTGTGGTGATGGTGGCAGACTCTACGGCAAAGTTACCAATATGGATATCGCTAAAGAGCTAAAAAAGCGTGGTTTCGATATCGATAAACGCAATATCACCTTGCCTGAGGATATCAAAAGTCTAGGACGCTATACAGCTACGCTCCGTCTGCATCCAGAAGTTACCACTCAGGTTTTCATCGTCGCTGAGGAAGCTTGATGGCACGCTTTAGTCAGTTATCGCCAGAGATCATCGAACGCTTAGAAAAGCGAACCCCTCCCAACAATGTGGAGGCAGAACGTGCTGTTTTAGGCATTACCTTAGCACGCAATGAATATCTGTCTGAGATGATCACTTCGCTAGCTGCTGAAGACTTTTATTATGCTGATAACCGCTTGATCTACAATGTCTTGGTAGATCTCTACCGCCAGAGTAAGCCGGTAGATTTGATCACTGTCGCCAATGAATTAGAAGTGCGTGGACAATTACAAGAGGTTGGCGGTTACGAATATTTGACTAATTTACCCGAAGCTGCGCCTTTGCTGGGTAATTTCAAACACTATGCGGATATAGTCCGCAATAAGTCGCGACTCCGTTCAACTATCCGTTCGCTGAATGAGGTGCTCGCTCACTGCTACGGTGACAGCGACAATGTCGATGAGCTTCTCGACATCGCTTCCAAACGATTATTCGAAGTTAGACAATCAGAGGGTCAGAGCAATTTTTCTAAGATCGGTGATATTTTAGCAGAGCGTATCAACTACATCGATCAGCACAAGGGCGGAGCAGAAGATGAGTCGATTAAATCAGGGTTTGAGAGTTTAGATCGCACGCTGGGAGGTCTACGCAAAGGAGCTCTGCTGATCATAGCAGCACGACCTGGTATGGGTAAGACAGCTCTAGCTCTAAATATAGCTCATAAAGCCGCTACTATTTTTGGTGAAGGAACAGCGATCTTTAGTTTAGAGATGTCAAAAGAAGAATTGGCTATGCGCTTCCTCGCCTCACATATGAGCATCGATTCTGCTAAACTCAATAATTGTGATATCAACGAAGCGGAATGGGACAAGATAGTCAAGAATTTTGACACCATCTATCCAGCCCCTATATATATCGATGATCGTTCAGGTGTTTCACCTGTTGAAATGCTCGCTAAGTGTCGACAACTTAAACTTGAGGGTAAACTTAAGCTGGTCATTGTCGACTATCTACAACTGATGTCGGGAGATGGCAGAGCTCGTGATAACAGACAGCAAGAGATCTCAGATATTTCACGTCAGTTAAAGATTATGGCCCGCGAATTAGATGTGCCTGTTATCGCTCTATCTCAGCTATCACGTTCTTGCGAAATGCGCACTGACAAGCGTCCCGTGCTGTCAGACCTGCGTGATTCAGGAGCTATTGAGCAAGATGCTGATGTGGTTATGTTCGTCTTTAGACCTGCAGTATACGAGAAGCGTTCTGAGCCCAGTGCAACCGAGCACGCCGAATTGATCGTCGCTAAAAATCGACATGGTGCCACATGTTCCATACCTATGGGTTGGACCCCTCGCTTTACAACTTTCTATGAACTGGATTATGAGCACGAGTTAGAGGCTCAACGCGATCGAGGCTTACCTGAGCCACCACCGCCGTTCTAGTAGATTAGAGGTCTAGGTGATCGAGGAATTTTCTGGTTTTTTTCGTCGTATCAAACAAGATAATGATCAGCTGAATTTGATTGTGCCAGGTGCTCAAGTTTTTGCTGGGATATCTGGTGGTGTCGATTCAGTAGTTTTACTTCACTATCTCTGTTGGCTCAGAGAACGCCAGTCTCTTGATTTAACTGTCGTACATTTCGATCACGGTCTGAGAACTGAATCCAAAGCTGAAGCTAAATTTGTTGAGCGCTTAACCTCAAACTATGGTATCCCTTACGTATGCTGTGAGATCGATGTACAGACTATAGCTGCAGAGAGAGGTAAGGGTATTGAAGAAGCTGCTCGCTATCTGCGACGCCAATATTGGCAGAGTTTAGTAAGTCAAAATCCCAACTGTCTGATCGCTACAGGTCATCACCGCGATGATCTGGCTGAGACTATGTTGATAAATCTAACTCGTGGTACAGGTCTGAGTGGTTTGACTTCATTGGCCTGGCGTAGAGATCACTATGTGCGTCCACTGCTAGCTGTTTCCCGTGAAGAGATAAAGAGATTTGCTGAGTCTGAACAATTAGAGTGGGTTGAAGATATGAGTAATCAAAGTGCAGATTATTTGCGTAATCGTATCCGTCACCAACTCTTGCCGTTGTGGGAAGATATCGCCGGTTTTGATGTGCGAAAAAAGCTTGCTCAGCTATCGCAATTTCTCGCTGACGATAGAGCATATTTAACAGAACAAGCTGCAGAATTACTGGCAAAAATCATGACTGATGATCTCGCAATTATAAAAATTGAATTGTTGCGAGAAGCATCACCTAGTTTACGTAGACGTACACTCGAGTTGTATTTTCAAAAGCTGGGGATAGCAGATATCAATAGCAAGCAATTTGAAGTTATTAGTGATATTATAGTTAAGAATTCGCGGGCTAGGTTTTGCAATCTTCCCCACGGTCTTATTTTTGAGCGAAGAAAACAAAAGATGATTTTGCGAGGTTACCATGGGGCTAAAAGTTAGTGATACTTTGATTAGTAGCGAACAAATCGCTGAGATGTGTAAACGCCTAGGTGCTGAAATATCTGCTGATTATCGAGATAAAGATATTTTGATGATCGGTATTTTACGTGGAGCAGTCGTCTTCATGGCTGACTTGATGCGTGAGATTGAAGGAGTATGTGAGATCGACTTCATGGCGGTATCTAGCTATGAGAATACTGAGAGCACAGGTCAAGTAAAGATCATTAAAGATCTAGACACTCCCATCGAAGGTAAGCATGTCTTAGTCGTAGAAGATATCATCGACTCAGGTCTTACTCTCTCGCACTTAATCGAGATTCTGAAGGCACGTAAGCCGGCGAGTATCAAGATATGCACAGCATTTGACAAGCCTTCTCGCCGCAGAGCACAGGTCGATGTGGATTATATCGGTATGCAGATTCCCGACGCTTTCATTGTCGGCTATGGCTTGGATTACAACGGAAAATATCGCAATCTCAAAGACATTTGTATAATGGCCGAAGATTGCTAGAAAATTGCTAGTAAATATAAGGAGAAACTCTGTCGATGAACAGAAAAAAGAACGGTATCAATTCAGGTATTTCATTCTATCTGCTATTGATATTTTTCGTGATAATGGCTTCATTCGTGATGCAAAAACTGGGTGGCGGTAAAGACACCACACTGTCTGATCTACAAAAGATCATCGAAGCGGGCAAGGTCAAGAGTATAACCCTAGCCGACAATACGCTGAACATAGAGCTCACAGATAAAGATTCCAATACAATTATCACCAAAAATATCCACGAGCTGATGATTCCGCGCTATGTGGAGATAGTCGAAAAGGCTTACAACGACGGTAAGATAGAATCCTACGACTACCACAAACCGTTCAATGCAGGTTTCTTCTTCCAAAACATCACCATGTTAGTGATGGCATCAGGAATTCTCTTTTTCCTCTTCATGATGGCACGTCAGCGCTATGGAGATGGTGGTGGTTCCGGTTTTGTGCGGAGTCGCGCCAAACTCTCTGATCCCAAAAATTCTGAAGTGACTTTTGCTGATGTCGCAGGTGCTGACGAAGAGAAGGAAGAGTTGCAAGAAGTGGTGTCCTTCCTGAGTAATCCTCAGAAGTATACAGCTTTGGGTGCTCGTATACCTAAAGGTATTCTGATGGTGGGACCTCCGGGCACAGGTAAAACTTTGATCGCCAAAGCAGTGGCCGGTGAAGCGAAAGTACCATTTTTCTCGATCTCTGGTTCAGATTTTGTCGAGTTATATGTCGGTGTCGGTGCCTCGCGTGTACGTGATATGTTCAAACAAGCCAAAAAACTTGCTCCCAGCATCATCTTTATCGACGAGATCGATGCAGTCGGTCGTCAACGTGGAGCAGGTCTAGGTGGTGGTCACGATGAACGTGAGCAGACACTTAACCAACTATTGGTCGAAATGGATGGTTTCGGACCCAATGAGGGCGTGATCATCATGGCAGCGACTAACCGTCCTGATATTTTGGATCCGGCTCTGTTGCGTCCTGGTCGTTTCGACCGTCGCGTCACGGTGCATCGCCCAGATTTAGGTGGACGTGAAGCCATCCTCAAAGTGCATGCCAAGAATAAACCTTTAGAAGCCAATGTCGATCTGCGCGAAATCGCTAAAATCACTCCGGGTTTTACCGGTGCGGATCTGGCTAATCTTTTGAATGAAGCAGCTTTGCTCGCTGCTCGCAACAATGCAGCTAAGATCAAGTACACAGACATTTCGGAAGCTGTCTTCAAAATTACTGTGGGAACAGAGAAGAAGAGTCGTGTTATAACGCCCAAGGAACGCGAGCTCACTGCTTACCATGAAGGTGGTCACGCCATTATATTGCGTGCAGTTTCTGAGACGCAGCGAGTTGAGCGTGTGACCATCATCCCGGCTGGTGATGCAGGTGGTTACACTGCCTATAAGCCAAACGAAGATCTCTCCTTCCATACCCGCAAGGAATTGTTGCATAGTATTATGCACGCCTTAGGTGGACGTGCTGCTGAAGAATTGACTCAAGATGATATCAGTACCGGTGCTTATTCAGATCTGCAATTCTGCAACAAGATCGCTCGCGACATGATCACTAAGTACGGTATGAGCAAGCATCTCGGGAATTTTGTACTGGAGACTGACGATGAGGTCTTCCTAGGCAGAGATTATGGTCACGCCAATAAGTACAGTGAAGTCATCACTGCTAAAATCGATCAAGAGGTCAAAGAGATCATAGCTCAATGCTATGAAGAAGTCTTGAGTATTCTGCAGAAGAATCGTCTGCTTATGGACAAGTTGGCTGAGCGTCTTTTAGCTAAGGAAAAGATCGAAGGCCCAGAGTTCGAAGAGCTTTATGCAGAGTATGCAGTGGATTTTAAGCCCCTACCTAAAAATTCACAGGGCAAGTATATCTCACAGTTAGCAGAAGAAGGTGTGCCAGAGATAGAGAAGCCCAGCGCTGATCACGAAAAAGTGTCGACCGAGAGTTTAGACCAGGAGACTACAGAGATTAATGGTGAAAATCCGATCGACTAGACCATATGTTTTGCTGAGTGTTGTCGTAAGTGTATTTTTGACAGCTATCCTCCTGTTTACAGGCTGGATAGCTGGTGCATTTAAGCAATTCGACGCTGAAGCTTATAAGGCAAAGGCTGCCGAAATAAAGTTGCCCGACTATATGGAGACAGCCATCGCTCAAGTAGACGACAAAGGATATTGGCGTGAGATCGATGAACGCAAGGCTAAAAAATTAGAAGAAGCCAAAGCTTTAGATGAAGAAAAGAAGAGGTTGCGCAAGACGCAAGAACCTAGACATTTTTTCCCGCCTAAAGACATATCTGCTACAGAACCAGTCGATGATAGTTACTTTAACGATGC
>JAEWFX010000061.1 GCA_023388605.1 Bacillota bacterium | reverse complement strand
GATGCTCACCTGCAGCAACCAGACCAGCTATATGAGCCATATCGACTAAAAGGTATGCACCGCATGCATCTGCTATCTCTCTAAACTTCTTAAAATCTAGTTGTCGTGCATAGGCGCTGGCACCAGCTACGATCATCTTAGGTTTTATCTCCAGTGCTCTTTGCAACAATTTATCGTAATCGATGAGGTAGCTATCTTCCTCTACTTGATAAGATTCAGCACGGAAATACTTACCAGAAATATTGATGTGCATACCGTGTGTAAGATGGCCACCATGAGATAAATCCATGCCCAAAATAGTATCGCCAGGCTCTAGCATAGCGAAATAGACAGCAGTGTTAGCCTGTGTGCCTGAATGTGGCTGGACATTGACATGCTCTGCACCAAATAATTCTTTACAGCGAGCGATGGCCAAATCTTCAACTATATCTACATACTCACAGCCACCGTAGTAACGCTTAGCTGGATAACCTTCTGCGTATTTATTGGTCAGGATAGATCCTTGTGCAGCCATCACTGCTGGCGAAACGAAATTCTCTGAAGCGATCAATTCTATCTTGTTTTGTTGTCTACCTAATTCTTGCTCTATGGCCTGAAAAATTTCTGGATCCTGTCTCTCGATAATTGAATAATCCATTTATACCTCCACAGTAGTTATTCTATTGATTCCTGCTTGTACTAGCGCTTCTATATCTAATCCCTGTTCTGCAGACTCAGCATCTGTGAGCTGAGGCTTGGTTTTAGGGTGCTTAGCGACAAAAACCGTGCAGCAATCTTCATAGGGCAAGATAGATGTCTCAAAAGTACCGATTTTACGTGCTAATGCAACTGTGTCATCCTTATCCATTCCGATCAGTGGTCGAAATACTGGTAGATCGACGACGCAATTTGTAGTATTGAGTGCCTGTAAAGTCTGGCTCGCTACTTGTCCCAAACTTTCACCAGTAATCAGACAATGACAATCAGTGCGTTTAGCAACTTGCTCAGCGATACGCATCATCACACGACGCATGACAATGGTCAGCATATCCTTAGGACAATGCTCATTGATCTCAAGTTGAATATCTGTGAAATCGACTATGTGTAATTTTATAGAATGACAGTAATCTGCGATGATGGCTGCTAGATCGATCACCTTTTGTTTAGCACGATCACTGGTATAAGGAAAAGTATGAAAATAGATAGCTTCTAATTCCATACCCCTAGATGCCATCATAAAACCAGCCACTGGACTATCTATACCACCTGACAAAAGCAACATACCTTTGCCACCAGTACCGACAGGCAATCCTTTGAATGCAGGTACAATCTCATGATACAAAAATGATATGTCACGCAACTCTAATTGAATTATGTAATCCGGATCATGTACATCTACTTCAGCTAAATCACCGTAAGTATCTAACAGTAATTCTCCGAGTTTACAGTTGATATCGTAAGTAGATAGCGGAAATTGCTTATTGATACGTCTGGTCTCAAACTTAAAAGTATGTTTTTTGCCATCCTGCCAGAGAGAATTAGCATAATCTAAAACTTGATCCTTTAAGTTGGCAAAATCATCGCAGTGAAAAGAGCGAGCCCTACTACAAGACACTACGCCGAACACTTTTTTGCAGGCTTCTATAATCTGAGGTATATCTTGTTCATTCTCTGGCTCGATGCGGATACGAGACTGACTGGGATGAATCTTAATCTGCGATAGATTTTTAAACTTGGCTCGTAAATTACGGATCAATTGTTGCTCAAATTTATGACGATTGAGTTTTTTGAGAACAATCTCACCGATACGGACAATGACTATTTCACGATAATTTTTTTCTGACATCAATGACCACCATATTTATTGACAGCTTCGATGATTGTTTGAGCTAGAACTCTTACTTCATCTAGAGTATTAGTTTCATTAAAACTTATTCTAAGCATTTTCTGTTCAGCATCTTTGGGTAAAGTATCTCTACAAGGTAGTACCTGTATCAATTTGCTGAGTGCTGAATTGCTGCCATTCTTCGCATTGCAGGCTGAGCCAGCAGAGACATATATCCCCTTAGCTGACAACAAATTGATTATGGTCTCTGCACGCAGGTCATGAACGATCAAAGAGAGGATGTTCGGTACTCCCGAAACTAAACAAGTATACTTCACCCCTCCTTTGCTCAGTTCATCCAACAATTCACAGCGTAATTCAGCTACATATTCACTGCTATTATCAGACATTAACTTCTCTAAGCAATGGGCGAGAATACAGACGATAGCCACATTTTCCGTGCCTGATCTCAAATTATTCTGCTGTCCTCCACCATGGATAAGAGGCTTTAGAGTCGCTGTATTTTTTACTAGTAATAAGCCGATACCTTTGGGAGCACCAATTTTGTGCCCACTCATAGTAGCAAAATCAACATCGAATTTTTGAAAATTAAAATCGACTTTTCCAATGCTCTGAACAGCATCTAAATGAATCTTCATGCGTGGTTGAGTTCGACGACAAATCTCAACTATTTCTGATACTGGATTGATCGAACCCCATAGATTGCTGACATGGATAAAACAGAATAGATCATAAGTATTGGTGTTGAGCAGATCGATTAAAGCAGATTGATCTACCGCACCATCGGCGTTCAAGGGACATGAGTCGAATTTGATGGAAAATTCTTTTTGCCAAAACTCCAAGGTGTGCCTGATGGCATCATGCTCACCATCGGTAATCAGAATACGCACATCTTCTTTGTTTGATAAAACAGCATTTTGTAGCACTGTATTGATAGATTCACTTGCACCGGAGGTAAAGATCATCTGTTGTGGCTGACAGCCTAGAATTTCAGACAGCTTAAGGCGTGCCTTTTGCATGCGCTCGCGAGACTCTTCTGCTACTGCATATGCAGAGGCAGGATTGTAGTTGTATGAGTACAACAACTCACAGTAATAATCTATATCTTCCCTGCGCATTAAACGTGTTGCGGTATGATCGAAATACATTAATTTACCTCCAACTCAATCAATTCAGGAACAAATAATACATTGAGCACTTCACAAACTCGACCATTTCTACCAAACAATTGACCTTGAAACCTCATGACCAAGGAATGTCTAGCTAGTTCTAAATCAGTGGCCTCTTGATTGTTGACGGCACTTATTTTGCCATAGATACTGCCTCTCTGCGGCAAGTACGCATACTTATTGCCAGTTATATCGATAAGACGCGTGTCGGTAGATAATTGCTGAGCCAGTTGTGGGAAAAGAGCTACCGGCAAGTATGACTGCAACATGCCCAAAATCTGATCTCCATACTTCAAAATACGCTTGATAGACCAAAAACCTGGATGTACCTGGTCACGCAAATTAAATTGTAGATCCAATCTTTGATCGTTAGTTATCAAGTCGATATCGCTGTAGTAGATATTTAATTTCTTATTCAGGTCATCGCTGGTCGGTACGATAAAGGCTTTAAAAAACTCCTGTTCTGGGCGCAGAAAAGAACAAGTAATAGCATTGAATTTTTGCAATTTAATGCTTTGTTGATTGTTAGTTACATAAGTACCTCTACCCTTCTCTATACTGATCACACCAGCAGCAGCCAACTCTGCCATAGCCTGACGGACAGTGGGTCTACTCATAGAGAATTCGCGACACAATTGGTTTTCTGAAGGCATTTTTTGTCCAGGAGCGTAGACACCTTGCTCTATACGTTGATAGAGTAGATCATGCAATTGCACATAGAGCGGAATCATACTGTTTTTATCGAGTTTCATGCAGTGCTCCTAGCGCTGATCACTATCGTAACCAGCATAAAATTCTGCCATAAAATCAGCGTAACGATCTTCCTTAATCGCCTGACGTACTTCTGTCATCAATTGCAACAAAAAATACAGATTATGTAAAGATAACAGGCGTAGACCAAACATTTCATCTGCCTTAACTAAATGACGTATATAGGCACGTGAATAGTTTTTACAGGCATAGCAATCACAATCACTATCTATGGGATTGAAATCTTCGCTGTACTTTGCGTTGCGTACTGTCACTATGCCATGACGCGTAACTGCAGAACCATTTCTACCTAAGCGAGTCGGCCACACACAGTCAAACATATCTATCCCGTGCAAAACACCTTGCAATAAATAATCAGGCGTACCCACACCCATCAGATAATGAGGTTTATCTGCAGGTAGCAGCGATTGTAAAACTTCTAACATCTCACAATACAATTCGCGCGGCTCTCCGACAGAAAGTCCACCGATGGCGTAGCCAGGTAGATCAAAACTGGTGATTTCCTTCGCACTTTCACGGCGTAAATCAGCATAAAAACCACCTTGAACAATACCGAATAAGGCTTGTTTTTTGAGATCACCAGTAGCTTCATGGTGTTTGATACAACGCTCTAACCAACGCGTGGTACGTGCATATGACTCTCTGACATACTGACGTTCAGCAGGATATGCGACACACTCATCCAATTGCATGAAGATATCAGCACCGAAACTATGCTGTAAATCTACAGCTTTTTCTGGTGTCAACAAGTGTTTCGAACCATCTAAATGCGATGAAAATTTTACACCTTCTTCAGTTATATTGCGTCTACCAGCCAAGCTGAATACTTGAAAACCACCACTATCAGTGAGGATGGGATGTTGCCAATTCATAAAATTATGCAATCCACCAGCTTGCTCAAGGATCTTCGGACCTGGACGCATCCAAAGATGATAGGTATTAGCTAAAATTATCTGAGCATGAATTTGCTCAAGTTCTTCAGGCGAAATACCCTTGACGCTAGCTTGTGTGCCGACGGGCATAAATATCGGCGTCTCAATGTCACCGTGCGGAGTATGCAAGATACCTGTACGTGCTCCCGTCTGACGGCAAGTATGCAAGAGTTCAAATCTAAAACTATCCTTCATTCACCGACCTACTTACAAACTGCATGCACAGCCTCAGCCACTAGATGAGCTGCTTGTTCTACTTCTGATAACGGCGGGAAAGATGGTGCTATGCGCAGGAAATTGTCACGTGGGTTTTGACCATTGGGAAATGGGCTGCCTGCAGGTGTAAGAGCTAATCCACGCTCCTTGCAGTATTCGACTACGGCCTTAGCAGTGTTATCCGGCAAGGTCAAACCGATAAAATATCCGCCTTCTGGTTCAGTCCATGAAACACCGTCAAGGCTAGATAATTTTTCTTTAAAGATACGTATAACAGCCAAAAATTTAGGATTTAATATCGCAGCTTGTTTCTGCATGTGCTCACGTAGAGCAGAGACATTTGGGAAGAATCGCATATGGCGCAGTTGATTTAGTTTGTCGCTGCTGATCTGACGGAATTTGAGATGACCTTGATACCATTCAATATTGGCAGCTGAAGAAGCTACAGCTGCTGTCGAACCACCTGGGAAGGTTATCTTGGACATAGAAGCATAGAGAAAACATAGATCAGGATTGCCGACTTCTGCAGCTAATTCTACTAAATTGGGAACACTATGACGTCTATCAGTCAAATGGTGTTCGACGTAGGCCATATCGCAGAGGATACGAAAATCTTGAGCATATTTGAGCGATAATAATTCGCGGCAGCGTTTAGCAGAATAAGTTATACCTGTAGGATTGCTGTACACAGGTACAATCCACATACCTTTGATCTCGCTGCCGTACTCAGCAAGAGCTCGCTCAATTTCAGCGATGATGGGACCTTCTTCGTCCATATTGATAGGGATCATTTCAAAGCCGAGATTTTCTGTGATCGCAAAATGCCGATCATATCCTGGGATGGGACAAAGCCACTTGCGTTTCTCGCAGCTTATCCACGGCTTGTCTCCACTGTTAAATGGTTGACTGAGAGCGTAGAGCACAGTGTCATACATCAACTCTAAACTAGCAGCTGCTGGTACTAATACTCTCTCAGCATCTACTCCTAATATTTCGGAGAACAACTGTCGTAGCTCAGGAATGCCATAAGGTAAACCATAATTACGACAATCGAACCCTGCTTCAGTCATAAAATCATCAGGCTCGAGAATACTGATTAGTTCACTGGATAAATTTAACTGTTCAGGTGATGGTTTTCCACGAGTTAGATTTAATTCTTGCATGTTCCCTCCTAGTCTAACCATTCAATAAAGTTTATTTTATCAATCTTGTCTGCAGTTTGCAGATGACAAGCTGCTAGCACAGTGCGTATTGATTTAAATTTTTGAACACTACTAGCCACGTAGTAATTTAAAATACGGCAGATACGTTGACGCTTTTTTCGATCTATGCTCAGCTCTGCCTGCTCAAGATAATCGCTTCCCGAACGAGCCTTTACTTCAATGGCTAGTAGCTGTCCTTTTTTGGCAGCGATGATATCTATCTCTCCCAGTGGTCGTATCCAATAG
>JAEWFX010000012.1 GCA_023388605.1 Bacillota bacterium | reverse complement strand
CGCTTTAAATGGTCGTGCACACCTTGGCGGCTAATACTCAGGCGGTCTGCAATTTCAGAAAGAGAAAAGTTTTCCTCAAGACTGAGATAAACCACATCTGCTGTCTTTCCGGTAAGCAGACTACCATAAAAATCATGCAATAAATTCAATTCAACAATGGTTTCCATATGCGTCAACGTTGGCATTGTACAAAACGAAAAAACCCGTGTCAAGTTTATCACTTGACACGGGTTTTCAATCTAGAAATGAAGTCTTATTTAAAGAATTCTCTGAATAACTCATTTGACGCATGATGACCTGCACTACTTACAAGGCGTGCTGCCTGCAAGGCAATAATCCAAAGGACAAGTGCCAGCAAGAGCGCAACACCGCCGCAAATAATACCTGCAATCGCTAGACCTCTTCCGGAAAGGGTCGGATTTTTTTTGATTTGAACTAAGCCTAAAATACCAAGCACAACACCAGCAATGGCCGAGAGAAAACCAACGAAAGGTAGCAAAAAGCCAAGTATGCCAAAAACCAAGGACAAAATCGCACAAACATTCCATTTTTTTGGCACAACCTGACCATAAGTCGGTTGAGCATAGACCGGTTGTTGCTGTCCATACGTCATTGGATCATAGGTCGGCTGTTGCGGATATGACGTCTGATTCTGCACAGGCTGCTGTTCATATGGCGCTTGTCCATAAACAGGTTGTTGTTCAGAATCTGGGGTTAATGGGTTTTGGTTTTCCATAAAGACCTCCTAAAAAATATCGATAAGATATAATAGATTATACATGATTATATATGATCATATAGCGTTTTATCAAAAGAATGGCAAATCGGAATGGTATTCAAATGATCTTCAAACGAAAAAATCAAGCTCAAAAAGATGACGCCTATCAGGCCAGACAATACCGCAAGCAGAAAACCGCAGAACATCTACGGTGGCTTAATTCTCCTCTATTCATGCGTCTCCAAGGCTATTTCTCAACACCCCTTCGACGCATTCAATTGGCCTATTTCGTCTTGGGGCTGATTCTCTATGTATTGATGCGTGCTTTTTCCCTTGAAGGCCGTTTCGCTCTGACAAGCATTCTTTTTGCAGGTATATTACGTCTCTGGACAGCCTGCCTTTTTGGTTTTATTGCCATCAGGCTCGCACGAATCCTTTTTCGTCAATATCGTCCCATCTATCAACAACGAAAAACCATCGGGCGCTTTAGGCTACATCCAATCGACTTGGTTAAAGGTGTCATCCTTGCAATTTGTACGATACTCCTGGTCACACAATGTATACAAGGCATATCCGCCATTCATCGTCAGGCCTTAGACAGAAAAACACCAATCGAAATCTTCGAAGGTATTGGCCAAACCGTGCAAGTCAAACCCTCTCAATATCAAATTCTCAATAAGCGCGCCAATTATCTCTTGCTCAAATCCACTCAGGATAATCAGTTGGCCGAATTTGAGATCAGTGGTTGGACTGCTGGAAAATTACGTCGGCAGTACCGACAAAATCTTTTTGGTAGAATCACCTACCTAAAGCCCGTTACAATAACAATCAAATATCATCCAAATACGATGTCAATCGCTCAAATTGAAATTCATTAAGCTAACGCACCAGATCTTGGTCATCTGTTTTCGACACAAAAAAACTTATTTTCTGCGGCGCTTAAGCAAAATTAAAATAATGGCAATAGCAACAACAATCAATAAAACACCTGCCACTGTAGCCGCAATGGTTTCCCCTGTTCTAGGTAACATACCAACCCCCTAATTCCATCCATTAAGAAGATACAAAAAAGCCTCGGATGACCGAGGCTAGTGGTTGCGGAGAGAGGATTCGAACCTCTGACCTTCGGGTTATGAGCCCGACAAGCTACCAGCTGCTCCACTCCGCGATATTTGATGAATATGTGGTGCTCGTGGCCGGACTCGAACCGGCACGAAGGGTTAGTTCGACGGATTTTAAGTCCGTTGCGTCTGCCAGTTCCGCCACACGAGCATCTAACATCTTCAATTACCAAAGCATAATACCATGCTCGTTTTAACTATGTCAACAGCGTGCAGAAGATAATTCTGCACGCTCAAATAACTAGGTATATTCAACTAAACCAACTCTAACTTGGCTTTGCCGGCAAATATCTTAGTATATGGGCTCTTATCACAAGCGAGCTTCTTCACTTCAGTTAAGTCTTGCTCGGACAACTCAGGTGCATCAACTTTGATCACAGCATGCAGCCTATTCTCTTCGTCTTCAGGATCTGGCTCCAAACTCAGTTCTACTGTAACGGTAACATCTGCTGCTAATCCCTTTTCATCTAAAAAGTACAAAAAGGCTCCGTTGTAGCAGGAAGCTATAGCTGCTGCAAATAATTGTTCAGGATTAGTTGTACCTGCAGGTTGGTCTTTACCATCTAAGACATTGACGACAGTGAATTTATGTTGACCGTTCTTCTCTTCACAGTAACCGTCACGTCCACCCTTATTGATAAATGTCGTTGTATACAAACTACTCATATTGTTCTCCTTTCAGATTTGCCATAATTTTACTACTCTGACTGAACACAATATATCTTATGAAACCCAGATTACAACGAGAACAATTGCTATACTTTGAGACGATATACTTCTCTGAAATAGTTTTTTCCAAAAACGACTAAATAAAAAGGACTCTATATAGAGTCCTTGGAGGCACCATCCGGATTTGAACCGGAGAATAAAGGTTTTGCAGACCTCTGCCTTACCACTTGGCTATGGTGCCTAATATGACAATGACCGTCAGCGACGGTCATCAGTGGAGCGGGATACGAGATTCGAACTCGCGACCTTCACCTTGGCAAGGTGACACTCTACCACTGAGTTAATCCCGCAGACCTTGCAGGTCGACTGCTTTGCTAGTTTAACAGATAAATTTTTAGTCTGTCAACCACTTGTTTAGTATAATTTGTATACTAATTGAATTTAAGGAGAACCCATATGCAAACTAAACCTATTATCGGTCTCTCTGGTAGTTGGTTGATAGATACCAATGATATTTCCCCCTGTATACGCCGTTCTTATATCAATCATGATTATGTGCGTTCAGTAGCAGATAATGGCGGCATACCACTGATCATTCCCTTCATAGATAACACTGACCTAAAACATTTAGCTGAACAATGGGTAAATCGGATCGACGGTTTGATACTGAGTGGTGGTCATGATATCAATCCAGCACTTTACGGCGAAGAACCACGTCCTAAATTAGAAGAGATCTGGCCAGCTCGTGATCACTTTGATATAACACTGTTGGAAACAGCACTGAAACAAGGTAAACCAGTTTTAGGTATCTGTCGTGGATTTCAACTAATCAACGTATACTACGGTGGCAAATTGCTTCAAGATCTATCCTATGCTGATCACGAGCTATTAAAACACAATCAAGGTCATACCCCTGATCTGGCCACCCACAAAGTCACTCTAAAACCCGGTACGGAATTAGCTGAATTGTTTGGCGAGGAATTGATGGTCAATAGTTTTCACCACCAGGTTGTGACTGAGGCTGGCAGAGGGCTGACTGTCAGTGCGACGAGTTCAGACGGCGTCATCGAAGCAGTCGAAAACAAAGAGCTGAAAATTTTGGCGACACAGTGGCACCCCGAAATGATGTCGGCAAGTTGTGATAAGATGACAAAACTTTTTCAATATTTCATTGCTAAAGCTCACTGAACAAAATCTGTATGATGATAAAGAAAGAAAGCCTCGAAACGAGGCTTTCTTTGAGGAGACGTATGAAGAGGTGTTGTTGTCATAGCTTTTAGCTACGAATACATAGTAAAACTCCAATATGTATTTATCTCTAACAAAACTTGAACAATTGTGAAGATTAGGTCAAGATTGCTCTACCGGTAGATAATGCGAAATATCTTCCTCCTAAAGCCATCAATTCATCATGGGTACCACGCTCGATGATCTCACCATGTTCCATAATCAAAATAGCATTGGAGTTATAGACAGTAGATAAGCGATGAGCGATAGCAATTACAGTTTTATCGATCATCAATTTGTCCATGCCCTGTGAAATAAGCTGCTCTGTACGAGTGTCGACCGAGCTCGTCGCTTCGTCTAAAATTAAAATTAACGGATTGATCAAAGCCACTCTAGCAATTGCCAATAATTGACGTTCACCCTGAGACAGATTGTTGCCATCGGCAGTCAGACAAAAATCGTATCCGCCAGGCAAACGTTCAATAAAGGAATGAGCATTCGCTAATTTGGCAGCTGCCACTATCTCTTCCTCACTAGCTTGCCAATTACCAAAACGTATATTATCGCGAATGGTACCAGCAAAATGGTGGATATTCTGTGTGACCATACCAATGTTCAAACGCAGGTGATATTTTTCAATATCATGGATGTAGATTCCGTCTATCCAGATTTGACCAGCTTCTATTTCATAAAAACGATTGACCAGATTTACCAGCGTCGTCTTGCCAGAGCCCGTCGTTCCCACTAGTGCTATACGCTGATTGGGCTCAGCATGAAACGAAATTTTCTTGAGTATAGGCTTACCAGTTTCATAGCTAAAATCCACATCATTGAACTCAATATCTCCGTGAGCGGGTACGATACGGTACTGATTATTGATCCAGTCAGGATAGAGCTCTGCTACTACTTTATCCACCTGCATACGAATATCAGCAGATAGTTCTTGAGGCTCTCGTAAAAGATCTACACCCTCCGGCACCAACCAATATTTTTGTTTGTCAGATAGTTCAACAGACTTGACCTTGCCCTGATCCGGTTCATAGGGCTGCTCTAACAGATCAAATATACGCTCAGCACCTGCAATACCATTGATCATCAAAACTAATTGTGTGGATATCATGGTGACAGGTCGTGAAAATGATCTGGTCAACTGCAAAATTGCTATGACTGTACCAAAATCTACACCGAACATCTGATTTATCGCAAAGTAAAGACCGGCAAAAGCTATAATCACAAAGTAAAAATAGGCACTATAATTGTTCACCCACATCACAATGTACGGTATGGTCACAGCTTTGACATTGATCTCTCTGAGTTCCTCGTTGAGCTCAGCGAATTTACGGATCGAACGTTTTTGGAAATTATGTGTTTTCACTACCTTCTGACCACTGATCATCTCTTCGACATAACCATTGACATCGGCTAATTTTTTCTGCAGATCACGATAGTACACCACACCAAATTTAGCTGACCAGTGAGAAAAAGCGATTGATAGACTCATAATCGCCCAGACGATCACAGCCATTACAGGACTCAACCACAACATAACTAAAGCAGTACCCACAATGATGATGGTAGATTCGATCATAGTCGAGATAGTATCAGACAATATCTGATCAACTGCTGTTACATCATTGCTGAAGTTGCTCATAATCTCACCGACATTATGGCGATTAAAATAAGACATCGGTAAATGATGCAGATGTTCACAGAGTTGTTGTCTCATACGTTTGGTCACGCCCACAGAGAGACGCACACTGATGCGATTAGTAGCTAGATGTGCACAAAATATTGTCAATCCAATACCAGCCATCATGAGAACTATACGCAGCAATTCAGCAGCACCTTCTCTGGCGATCAAACTGTTCATCAAAGGCTTATTCAATACATTGAATACAATCTCTCCACCGCAACGTACAAACATACACAAGACTGATACGATAAACCAAGAGCGGTAATTGGCTAAATAGCTAAAGATCTTTTTTGATGTCTTGCTGATAGATTTGATATCCTGCGAAGATTTATTATTCTCAGATGATTTTTTACCCATCTTTACACCTTGGCTACTTTCTGCTGTGACTGATATATTTCTTGATAGATATCACAATTTTTCAAAAGATCATCGTGTTTACCGATAGCATAGATTCGTCCTAAATCCATAACCACAATCAAATCTGCTGTCTGCACTGAGGTAATGCGTTGAGCGATTGTGATCGTAGTAAGATCTGGATACGCCATTCCCAAAGACTCTTGTAATCTTTTTTCTGTAGCTACATCTAGAGCACTTGTGGCATCGTCTAGGATTAAGATCGGAGCGTCCTTAACTAGAGCTCTGGCAATACATAATCTCTGCCGCTGTCCACCAGAGAAATTGTTGCCATGGGCTTCGACCACGGTATCCAGTCCATCTTTTTCACGGACAAAGCTCGCTGCCTGAGCTATTTCTAAAGCCTGCCATAACTGTTCATCGTTGGCATTTTCTGCACCTAACTGGAGATTTTCTCTCAGATCTCCGCTGAACAAAGTATTCTGCTGCAAGACAAAAGCTATCTGTTCATTTAGTGTAGCACTGGTATATTCGCGTACATTGACTCCGCCGATGCTAACTGAACCAGTAGAAACCTCGTAGAGATGAGGTATCAGTTGTACCAAGCTGCTTTTGCCTGAACCCGTAGCACCAATTATGGCAACATGTTGCCCTCTCTCTATCTTCAAATTAATATCTTTTAGAACTTCTGGACTATCTTCTGTATAGCGAAATGATACATCCTTGAATTCAATGGTGAGATCAACGGGCTCCGAGTGAGGATTTACTGGATCGGTGAAGGCTATTTTATGTTCTAAGACCTGCTTTATTCGCTCTAAAAGTGGAATGGTAGTAGTGATGTGAAAAACAAGAATACTCGAGACCATAATACCCGTAAAAACACTGGTGATATACATACTAAAAGTCAAGAGACTGCCAGGTGAAAATTGATGATTGAGCACCATTAAACCACCTCGCCACATCACCAAGCTGATGCTGAGAAAAATAGTCAGATTGCAGACTGGTAGTACAGTGAGATTGAGATCAGTATACTTGGTGAAAACGGCACATAATCTCGTCAGCATTAGTTTGAATCTCTCTATGATGAAATTCTCTTGTACAAATAGCTTGGTATTTTCAATGTTGATAATCTCTTCGCTAACTTCTTCATTTAGTTCATCGATGGACTCTGTGTAACGACGTGTAAGAGGTACAGCTAATTTAAGTACAATCGACATCACTACAATATTGACTAAAATTCCATAGATTACGTAAGAAGCAAGACCCACATTGACATTCAGTGTTTTGTACACTGCGAGAGTCAAAAAGATAGGTAGACGCACACCGCTCATAACGATGTAGCGACCAGAGTTAGCGATAGAATTGATGTTGGTAGTCAAGCGTGTTATCAGAGTACCTTTAGAAAAAGCATTTAGATCGTAAAAGGTATAGCTCTGAATTTTTTCATAGAGTTCAAGACGCAAATTAGTGACCATACCTTGAATGGCCTTGGTGATATTGATGGTGCTGATAACACTGAATACTATGGCAGTAATTGACAGAATTAAAATCAACAAGAGATCCTGGCGTACAGCATCTGAATAACCGTCCACAGCTGCATCGACTACCTTACCTATGATGAAAGGTATCTGCACTTCACAGATGACTTCAAAAATTTTAAATATGATACTCAGATAGAAAATATTTTTGTATCCATCTAGGTTTTTGTACAACAGTCTGAACATGAAACACCTCAATCTTCTTGACTATAGCACAAGCAAATATACTTAACTAGAAAAGCACTAGATTGTCTGCTATGATCTATTCCTAGAGAGTCGAGTCTGTCTCGTGGCCGATGTTGGTCCCGTGCAATGTTGGCCCGTCAACCCCGTCAGGTCCGGAAGGAAGCAGCGGTACACGGTACCCGATATGTGCCGCGGTCAACCTGCACCGGCTGCGAAACAGATTCGACTTTTCGATATTGTCACTTTTAATTTTAGTCGTGACTGACACAGGCAATTTTGATTCTGAGGTAAATATGGCACACCTGGCTCTGTATCGCGCACTTCGACCACAGACCTTCGATCAAGTGATCGGACAAAAACACGTGGTCTATCCCCTGCAACAAGCTGTAATCAATAATACACCTGCTCATGCTTATCTCTTTTCTGGTACACGCGGTACAGGCAAGACCAGCATCGCTAAGATTTTTGCTAAGGCATTGAACTGTAAGCATCCCCAAAACGGCAATCCCTGCGGTAAATGTGAGTATTGTCAAATGATCGACAACAACTCTACTCTAGATGTCAAAGAGATAGATGCTGCCTCTAACAACAGTGTCGAAAACATCCGCCATATCGTCGAAGAGATCAATTACATTCCAGCAAATTGCCGCTACAAGGTCTATATTATCGACGAAGCCCATATGCTTTCAGACAGCGCTTTCAATGCTCTGTTAAAAACCTTGGAAGAACCACCTGAGCACGCTGTATTTATCTTGGCTACTACTGAGCCAAACCGTGTTCGTTCAACCATACTATCACGCTGTCAACGCTATGATTTTCGTCTGATTCCCAGCGAAGATATGCGATCATATTTAAGCGATGTGGCCCGCCAACAGAATTATCCCTTCACTGAAGATGGTATCGATACTATCGTACGTCTCGCTCAAGGAGCGATGCGAGATGCTCTCTCTCTCCTAGAACAGGTAGGCAACGCCGTACCTCATACTATCGATCGTGCCGCAGTACTATCACAGTTAGGCAGTGCTCAGGATAATCGCTTGCAAGATCTCTTACGAGCCATCGTCGATGAGGACTTATCTACACTGCTTGCTACTACTAATGAATTAGTTTTATCCGGTGTTGATCTACATCGTCTCATCTTAGATTTTGCAGATTTTTTACGTAATCTCTTAGTGCTAAAAGTTTGTGACAGCAATACTGATCTTCTGAATTTTACTGATGAACAATTGATGGAGTTCACTGAACTAAGCAAAAATTATTCTGTTCATCAACTCACACGCCTGATCACTGCACTACATAAATTAAATAACGACCTACGCTACAGCGGCGATAATCGTACTGCTCTGGAGATCGGTCTGATCAGCTTGATTGATAATAAACAAACAGTTCCGACGCCGTCTACTACACCTCAGGTCGTAAAACCTCAAGTTGTGAAACCTCAAGTTGTGAAACCTCAGCTAGCGGTGTCTGAGACTGAGATCGCTCAGCCTATACCACCACAGATAGAAACATCGCAGCCCGTGAACCCTCAGCCAGAACCGCAGCAACCGATGACACCTAGCTTTCCAGTAGAAGAAGCCGAGGATAAAACCATCGTCAAAACTGCACCAACAGCAGATTTGTCTAGCAACGAATTACATAAGCTAGTAGAAACACAGATCAAAGATCGTTTTAGCCTAATTTGCTTAAATAATGCACAATTCATCTATCAAGACGACAAGTGGATTGTGCTCTATGACGATACGCAAAACGCCAATCTCGGCTACTATGACATCATCCGCACTCGCAGTCAGTTGCTCGAACAACTGAGAGACATCTTCCATACAGCAACAGGTAAAGATGGAGTTATTGAAGTTAAACTAGTAAAATCATCTACGGAAGTCGAAGATAATGAGCCTGCCTGGATCAAAAAGATACAGGAAACACGAGCCAACGGCTTTGATTTTCCATTAGAAATAGAAGAATAAATAGGAGAAATATATGGCAAAGAATTACCAACGCAGAGCCGGCTTTACCAATGGCGGTACCAATATGAATCAATTGATGAAGCAGGCACAAAAAATGCAACAAGATCTGCAAGAAGCACAAGCCAAGGCTGCGGAATTAATCGGTAGCAGCTCTGTCGGCGGCGGTGTCGTACAGATGAAGGTCAACGCCGAGCATCAGATCGTTGAGCTGACTATTAAACCTGAGATCGTGGATCCCGATGATATCGAGATGTTGCAAGATATGGTGATCGCAGCTGTCAACGAAGCCATGCGTGATCTCGATCAACAGACCGAAGAATGCATGAGTCAAGTCTCTGGACTGAACAACCCCGCACTCGGCGGATTGGGCGGTATGTTAGGACTATAAGATGGTCAAATACTCCCCTGTCATCTCTCGACTGATAACTCAGCTTGGGTATCTACCTGGCATCGGTTCTAAAACAGCTCAACGTCTCGCTTTTCATATTTTATCTACACCAGATGAACAAGCTCTAGAGCTAGCTCAAGCCATCATCGATGCCAAAAAAGAAACGTGCCTTTGCTCTACCTGTTTTAATCTCACAGACCATGATCCCTGTGAGATCTGTGCAGATCCCAGCCGCGACCACACTGTGGTCTGCGTCGTAGAACATCCTCGCAACGTAGCTGCCATCGAACGCACAAATGAGTATCGCGGCCTCTATCATGTTCTGCATGGCTCCATCAATCCGATGCAAGATATGGGACCGGAAAAATTAAAGATCATGGAATTATTACGCCGTCTCCAGACCGATAAAGAGATCTCTGAAGTCATAGTGGCAACCAATACGACGCTCGAGGGAGAAGCAACTGCTCTCTACATCGCCCGTCTACTCCAAAACAGTGGCATAAAAGTGACGAGACCTGCTTCTGGTCTGCCCATGGGTGGCGACTTAGAATACACAGACGAAATAACTCTCGCTAAAGCTATTGAGGGTCGTCGCGAAATCAATTAATTAATCTTTATTCTTGAAAATGATCTCACCAGGCTTGGTTAGACCTAGCTCATCACGAGCGATACGCTGAATAAAACTATCCGTTCCAGCTTGATTAGCTAATTCCTTAGCTAAATCTAACTCTACTTCAGCTTGACGCTCTAAGAAATCAATATCAGACTTGTGTTGTTCAAGACGAGAAAACTCGCGTTCTTGCTTGAGATACAGAGAAAAACAACTGATCACAGTAAATAATAAAACAATTGTAATACACCAATTGACGATGCGATTTCTTCGGCGTACCGCTCTAGTATTTCTGACAAATTGTTGCAAATCGTGATCTAGTTTCATATTATCTCCACGGTTTATTTTAGCAACACTATCAGTACCTGCAAGTTGAGAAGGAAATTCATTCTCTTAATACTTGCACTATTCGGAGGGAATATTTCATCTCAATTGCACCAAATCGAAAACGTAGCAAATATGTTATCAAAAGGTAATCTAATCTAAGATTTCATAGAGACTACTAGCCTCATCTTTAGCGACGTGTTCCCGGATTGCTACTACTTTGACACAAGTCACCTGCTCGCCGAAGGTGAGCTCTAGTACATCACCCACACTCAAATCAAAACCAGGCTTAACCACCTTGCCATTGACCTTCACTCGCCCATTAGCTGCTAATTCATTGGCCTGTGTACGTCTTTTGATCAGACGTGAAACTTTTAAAAATTTATCTACTCTCATAATTCCTGTTCTTTGGCTTGTAAATAAAACTCATTCCACTTATCGATATCTAATTGTTCTAATTGACAACCTGCAGCTAGGACTAGTTTCTCTGTCTGAGTCAATCGCCTAACGAATTTGTCATTGGCACGTTTGAGTGCTATCTCGGGATTGATGTCCATTCTACGCAACAAGTTGACAACTATCATCAAGAGATCTCCTGCTTCCTCTTCTAGGTGTTCACGATAAGGATCTGGATTGTAGCCTGGAACGATCCGTTCAGTGCTAGGTTTATGGTTTTCCAGATATTCTCTGTGAGCAGTCTTGAGTTCAGACAATTCTTCTTGAATTTTGGCATAGACGCCTTCATGGTCATCTGCATCCCAATCAAAGCCAACTTTAGCTGCTTTTTGCTGCAGTTTGCTAGAACGTATGGTCTGAGGCAGATTATTATCGATGGATTCCAACTTAGCAGCTAACGTATCTAAATTACGTGCCTTGTCCTTATTTTCCTGCCAAGTATCCAGTGCCGCCATAGCGTCATCAGCTTGATCGCGACCGAAGACATGCGTATGGCGATCGATCAGTTTACGTGCTAGTTTATCGATCACATCATCGATGGTAAATCGCTGATCACGCTTAGCGATCTCACTGTTAAAAACCACTTGTAAAAGAACATCTCCGAGCTCTTCAGCCAGAGCCTCATCATCTTTATCATCTACGGCTTTGATGACTTCATAAGCTTCTTCTAACAGGTGCTTAGTCAAACTCTGATGATCCTGCTTAATATCCCAGGGACAGCCTTGTTCGCTGCGTAAAAAAGCGAATATTTCTACTAATTCAGCAAAAGTATAATGATCTTTATCAATGTTTATATTCATGTTTCTATATTCGGTTTTAACTGATCAATTTGCAAGTAAAATCCATCACTACTAAAGACTGGTGTCTGTGGTACTATTACCGCAGGAGGTACTTATGAAAGTTGATTCCTTAGCTTATTTAGCTGAACTTTTGGCGGCGCAGCAATTACCTGTAGTTATGCGACGCAGTACCGGTACAATCGGCGAGATTGAATTAGCTGTCGAAACTACCATTTTTTACGAACACAAAAGCCAACAAAACCGTTACCTAAAAAATAAAACATTTTGCCTACCCTTCACCCAATTGTTCCAAAAAGTTGATTTGTCAGCTGTCGAAGAGATCTCTAGTGATGATCTGATGACAGATGTCACCGGTGACAGTATTCTCGCTGAAACAATGCTCAGTGAACGTCTGAAACCACTTATCGCCGCTAACAGTCTCGATCGTCTACCCAAACCGGCTGACCTCAAACAATTTGGGCAACAAGTAGTAGATTATCTCTATCACTACGACCATCTGAAGATCAACAAAAATGAGATCACTGGACTTATTCAACGCGAGGATGAGAGTCAGGAGGATTTTCAGTTGCGCGTCACGCAAGCTGGTGAGGTTTTGCTCAAGCAAAAAATCGAAAAACTAGAAACCACACAACAAAAAGAATTACAAGCTCTAGAAACCAAAATATCTAGGACAAAACAAAGTCTGGCTCGTGAAGAAGCTGAAGCTAAGACTGCTAAAACTCAGACCTTGATCTCACTCGGGGCAACTCTTCTCTCTTCCCTGCTAGGATCAAAAAAGATCAGCCACAATTCTCTGGGTAGAGCTACTACAGCAGCCCGCAGTGCCAGCCGTTCCAGCAAGCAGCAATCTGATGTATTACGTGTCGAAGATCAATTAAAACAGTTAGAGGAAGAACTGGCTGCTAAGCAAGCTGATTTTGAGTCTGCTCTAGAACAACTCAAAAACGAACATACTCAGTTATTGAGCCAATTCACCGAAGAAGAATTGCGTCCACTCAAACGTGATATACGCATAGATCAAGTGAGTATGTGTCTCAAAATGATATAAGCTGCCAACGATTTGCTGACAGCTTATATTGAATATTCATATCACTTAGGCAAGAGAGCGATCTTGATAACCTCAGACATAGTTTTGACTGGGGTTATTTTTAATTTACTCTTGACGCTTTCAGGGATTTCCACGATATCACGCTTATTGTCGTAAGGGATCAAAATCTCTTTGATCTTCGCTCTGTGCGCAGCTACCGCCTTAGCCTTAAGTCCACCAATAGGCATGACTTTTCCACGCAATGAGACTTCGCCAGTCATCGCGAGATCATGTCGCACTGGCCTACCTGTCAGAGCTGAAGCAATGGCAGTGGACATAGTGATACCAGCAGAAGGGCCATCTTTGGGGACAGCACCTGCAGGTACATGAATATGCAGATCATGTTTATCAAAAATATCTGTAGGTAGTTTCCAAGTATCAGCTTGGCTTCGGCAATAGGTCAAGGCGGCTCTCGCTGATTCTTTCATCACATCTCCTAACTGACCGGTCAAGAGTAGATTACCTTTGCCAGGGAACATGTTGACTTCAATACGCAGAGTATCACCACCTGCATAAGTCCAGGCAAGTCCACGAGCACAGCCGACCTCCGGCTTCTGCTCAGCCTCATCGAACAAGAATTTCAAGGGGCCGAGGTATTTTTCTACCTCTTGTTTGCCCACGCTATAGATTTCTGTACTCTCAGAATCATAGTGCATAGCTATTTTGCGTAAAACTTTGCCAATCTCTCGCTCTAACTGCCTAACTCCTGCTTCTACCGTATAACCAGAGATGATTTGGCGAATAGCTGCTTGAGATAGCTTGATACGTTTGGCGTCGAGATTGTTTTCCTTGATCTGTTTCGGGATCAAGTGGTCCTGAGCTATATGCAGCTTCTCTTCTTCTGTATAACCATTAAGCTGAATTATCTCCATGCGGTCATACAATGGCTCAGGAATGTTATCTGCATAGTTGGCTGTAGTCACAAATAACACGTGCGAAAGATCATAGGGGATCTCGATGTAATTATCGCGGAAAGTATCGTTCTGAGCAGGATCCAAAACTTCAAGTAAGGCAGAAGATGGATCGCCACGAAAATCTGATCCCAATTTGTCTATCTCATCCAGCAAAAATAAGGGATTATCTGTGCCTATCTGGCTGATACCCTGCATGATACGGCCAGGCATGGCACCGATGTAGGTCTTGCGATGACCACGGATTTCCGATTCATCACGGATGCCACCTAAGGACATGCGGATATACTTGCGTCCTACAGCTTCTGCGATGGAGCGAGCTATAGATGTCTTACCCACTCCTGGAGGACCGACCAGACATAGGATGGGGCCTTTGACACGGGTATCGCCTTGTTGAACTTGTAATTTGCGGACAGCGATATATTCGAGGATACGCTCTTTGACTTTCTCCATGCCAAAGTGATCACGATCTAAGATCTGTTTAGCTTTTGCGATATCTAATTGCTCTACTTCTGAGCAAGAATAAGGCAATTTAATCACAGACTCCAACCAATTTGTGCTGATCGCAGCTTCTGGTGAACTTATGGGTAGACGACTCAGACGATCGATCTCGTTGTTCAATTGCTCTTTGTACTGATCTGGCATCAGGCTATTGCGAACAGCTCTGCGTAATTTGCCCACATCTGAATCATCTAATTCCGTATCTTCCAGTTCTTTCTCCAACATTCTGATATGTTCACGTATGTAATATTCACGCTGTTGTTTGTCGACCATGTCCTGCACTTTGACCTCGACAGCGTGTTCTAATTCACGGATATTACAGATAACTTGAAGATTGCCTAGCACATAGGATGAACGCTCGAAGATGTCGCTCATCTCCAGAGATTTCTGCTTGACATTGAGAGCAAAGTCTACGTAAGAAGAAATCAAGTCCAGACGTCGCATCACCGAATGACAGCTGAGAATATATTCAAAAGCTTCTTTGGGCATACCGTTGAAGACTTGAGCGTAGTACTTGCAGAATTTGCTGATACGATCTTGGATCAGCACCAATTCTTCTAGTTCGGGCGTCAGCGAAATTTTTGCCAGTTCTTGCAGATCATAATCATCACGTTCTTGCGGCTGTACCGAAGCTCGGTAGGCACTCACTTCGTAATCTGTGCTGATAAACTTATTAACTTTAGCTGTACAGATACCTTTGAGCAGAACCTTGAGATTATTATCGTCATCTTTCATGACCTGCATAACCTTAGCAATTGTCCCGTTACGATAGAGATCTTTCGCTCTATACTCATCTTTTTCTGGATCGATCTGCGAAACCAAAAAAATCAGGCGATCTTCATCTTGCAGAGATTGCTCTACGGCTAGCAGAGAAGCTTCACGCCCCACCTCTATACCGATGGTCAATTCTGGGAAGAGTATTAGTCCGCGAGATGGTAAGACTGGCAAGGTCACAGGTCTATTCATATATAGCTTAGGTTGAGGTTTGACCAAATCATCTAAAAGAGTCTCCTCACCTAATTTCTCTACTAAATCTAAGATATTTAATTTGTCCATAATTCCTCTATTAATCTACACTCAACTTAGAGTGATTAGGCATCCATTTTCCGCGCAAATAGTATACAAAATTAATCGAGAAAGTTATCGCCCAGGAGAATGGATACGCCCAACAAATAGCTCTTATATCCTGCCAGAGTGGTATGGCAGTGTAGATAAAGACTGTTCGCAGTATACACATACCGATAAGAGCTGAGATCATGGGCAGGATGGATTTTCCTGCACCGCGAACAAAACCAGTCAACACTTGACTGATACCGAGTATCCAGTAGAAAGGTGCGAGAATGCAAATAAAGGTTCTACCGTATTCTATGACCTCAGGATTGTTGTTGAATAAGCTGAGCAAAGGTCTGGCAAACAATACCACTCCTAAAGTGATGACAGTGCTGACCACTATAACTATCATCACAGCCGCTTTTGCACCCTTGCGTACACGATCATAAAGTTTAGCGCCTAGGTTTTGACCAGAGAAAGTTGTCGAGGCCAAGGCGAAGGAATCTAGCGCTGTGAAAATAAATCCATCTAGACGACTGGCGGCTGCACAACCGGCAATGGCATTGGCACCAAAAGCGTTGATCTCTGACTGTATCAAAACATTGGAAAAAGATATGACGCTACTCTGCAATCCTGCAGGCAAACCGATGGCCACTATTTTCTTCAACGAATCAAAATAGATGCGAATTTTTTTGATCTGCAGACGATAGGCCGTATCACGGCTCATCAAGTGAAAAGATATGCATACAGCAGCTATAGCTTGCGAAATAATAGTCGCATAAGCTGCGCCAAATACGCCGTGCTTGAATACCGCTACTAAGATAAGATCCAAAATCACATTCAAAGTTATGGACAGAACCAAGAAGAAAAAGGGCGAGCGAGAATTGCCCACAGCACGCAAGATACCAGCTCCCATGTTATAGAGCAATAGTGGTAAAACACCGATGAAGGTAATCCTCATGTAGGCAGCAGATAGATCGATTATGCTATCAGGTGTACCCATCAAAACCAAGAGCGGATAAGCTACTAATTGACCGATACAGAGCAAGATCAAACCACCGATGATCGCTATCATGTAGGCAGTGTGTACGGCACGGAACAATGCACGATAATCACCAGCACCGTAGCTCTGTGCTACCACCACCGAACAACCAGTCGCCAAACCCATAAATAGACCGATAATCATATTGTTCAGTGATCCCGTCGCACCGATGGCTGCCATCGCATGTTTGCCAGCAAATTGTCCGACGATGACTAGATCTGCAGCATTATATAATTGCTGCAGAAAATTCGTTAAAAACAATGGCACAGCGAATAAGAGAATCTGTTGCCAAATCACACCTTCAGTCAAATTTGTATTACGACGTATCAGCAAAATAACCTCGACTTGCTCTTTAGCAATGCAGTCAATAAATATTTATCTCAGCTATCTGGCTCTGCTATCAGCTGAGACGCATCTTAAAATCTTGATAATCAAACGCTTTGATGACCTGATAAGTGTCATCATCTTTACGTAAAACTAATGCCGGCAACGGCATACCATTGAATGTATTATTTTTGACAAAAGAATACAACGCCATATCGCAGAATACTACTTTATCACCTATCGACAGCGGTTCTGGAAAGCTGTATTTATTGAAAACGTCACCTGCTAGACAAGTTGGTCCACCGAACAGATAGGTATGCTTGTATGCTCCTGCTTCACCGGCTAAGGGATAGGTATTATCCGTCAAATCATACGACAACTTAAAGCATCGCGGACGGTACGGCATCTCTAAGACATCAGGCATGTGACAGGTCGCCGATGTATCGAGAATAGCGATCTCTTCATCGCTGCCGACGATATCGAGGACACTGGCTACCAAGTAGCCACAATCGAGCACTACAGCTTCGCCAGGTTCTAGATAAATCTCTAAATCATAACTTTCTTTGAGATGCTCTACATCAGCTGCCAGTAAATCCAAATTATAATCGGCACGTGTCAGATGATGTCCACCACCTAAATTGAGTGCTTTGAGCTGTTTCAGATAACTACCGAATTTTTCTTCCACCACTTTTAGCGTATTGTGCAGAGGTTCTGCTCCCTGCTCACACAGCGTATGAAAATGCAAAAAAGATATGCCTTCTAGACCATATTTTTCTACGCCTTTTACAAATTCACTGTGACGGATACCCAGTCTAGAACCGCTGGCCGCAGGATCATACATACTGTATTCCTGTTCACTGTATTCAGGGTTGATTCTGAGTCCGACCTCGATCGGTCGCTCACGTCGAATCGAGGCATCATTAAGTATAGGTAAGCAACGCTGCCATTGTTCAAAAGAATTGAATACGATGTGATCACAAAATTCAGCGAGTTCCTCTACTTCACCAGGACGATAAGCAGCTGAATAAACATGCACTTCCCCGTCTGGGAATTCTTCTTTCGCTAGTTTTGCTTCGAATAAACCACTGGCAGTTGTACCTGATAGATAGCGAGCGATCAAAGGATAAGTAGCAAAACAAGAATAAGCTTTCTGTGCTAAAAGTATCTTTGCTCCTATACGCTCACGCACTTGTTTAAGCAGCTTTAGATTGCTGACCAGAAGCTCCTCATCGATCACATAAGCAGGAGTATTGAAGCCAGAGAAACTGCGGTCAGTAAAGGCCGATCTAGTTTGTTGGGACAGTGAAATCGGCCACTGTCCCATATCTTTATCTCTTTGCATACTAATCAACTAATTGCGGATTGAAATCCTCATGCCAAGGCAAACCGAATTTATTCAAGGCCTCCATGAAGGGATCTGGATCGAACTCCTCGACATTGTAGACACCGGGTTTTTTCCACTTGCCTTGCAGGTAGAGCATAGCTCCGATCATAGCTGGTACACCTGTGGTATAGGAGATAGCTTGTAGACCTGTCTCCTTGTAAGCATCTTGATGATCGCAGATATTGTAGACATAGTAGGTCTTCTCTTCCCCATCCTTAATGCCTTGGAAAATACAACCGATATTGGTCTTGCCGTGAGTACGTGGTCCGAGGGTAGCTGGATCAGGTAAAACAGCTTTCAAAAACTGCAAGGGAACAATCTCTTTGCCTTCGAAGTTGATCGGTTCAATTGAAGTCATACCGACATTGGCAAGACAACGTAAATGTGTCAGGTAGCTCTCACCAAAAGTCATGAAGAAGCGGATACGCTTGATGCCCTTGAGATTTTTGGCGAGAGATTCCAGCTCTTCATGGTAGAGCAAGTACATGTCCTTTTCGCCCACCTCGCGGAAATTGTATTGTCGCTTGATCTCCATCGGTTTGGTCTCGATGAATTCACCGTCTTCCCAATAACGGCCGTTGGCAGATACCTCGCGAATATTGATCTCAGGATTGAAATTAGTGGCGAAGGGATAGCCGTGATCACCACCATTGCAATCTAAAATATCTAAATAATGGATCTCATCGAAATAATGTTTCTGCGCATAAGCAGAGAAAACACCGGTCACACCAGGATCGAAGCCACAACCTAGAATTGCTGTGATACCAGCTTTTTCAAACTTCTCACGGTAGGCCCACTGCCATTTGTACTCAAATTTAGCAGTATCTTCTGGTTCGTAGTTAGCTGTATCTAGATAGCTGGTCTTAGTAGCTAAGCAAGCATCCATAATTGTGAGATCTTGATAAGGTAGAGCCAGATTCATGACCAGATCGGGTTTGTATTGTTCGATCAAAGCGATGATTTCATCGACATTATCAGCATCAAGTTGGGCTGTCTCAATGTTGACACCACGTCCGTCCAACTTTTCCTTGATCGCATCACAGCGAGATTTGGTACGTGAAGCAATACAAATATCAGTAAAAACTTCCTTATTTTGTACACATTTGTGGATGGCGACGGTGGCCACACCACCAGCACCAATGATTAAAACTCTTGCCATAATTACTCCTATCTAATATATTTTTCTACTAAACTTTTGCCTAAATTAGATATATCTTAAACTAGTATAAACCCAATATCTATACGGAGTTATTTCATGTCGAATACAGGAACACTCTACTTAGTGAGTACGCCGATAGGTAATCTCAAAGATATATCTCAGCGCGCCCTCGAAACACTGGAAAATACGGATTTGATCTTAGCTGAGGACACTCGTACCAGCTCGCTTATCTTCAGTCAATTACCATTAAAGTGTAAAAAACGCTTCTTGAGTTACCATAAATTCAACGAACAGAATCGCTTGTCAGAAATAGCTGAACTCCTTACTAGCGGTAAAAATATCGCTCTGGTCTCTGATGCTGGTATGCCCTGCATCTCAGATCCCGGTTACCTATTAGTTGATTATTTGCGTAGGAAATACCCTGATATCGACATCATTCCCCTGCCCGGCGCCAACGCTGCATTAACTGCTCTGATCGGCAGCGGTTTACCGACTGATCGCTTTTATTTCGCAGGCTTTATTCCCAAAAAAGTCAACGATATACACAGAGAACTCGCCTCCTGGAAGACACTATTAGAACAGAGATGTACCGTGATAACCTATGAAGCTCCGCATCGTCTTCTAAAAACATTAGAAATACTATCGACAGATAATTATTTTTCTGCGGTAACCCTCGTAACTGCTCGCGAACTAACCAAAGCACACGAAGAATTCATTCAGGGTAATGCCAAGGAATTGATAGAGCATTTTACTAAACACAATCCACGCGGTGAATTCGTCTTATTATTGGCTGATACTTCTACTTCAAATAAAATACAGGTTTCTCCAGCGGAATCACCACAGATAAACTGCGAAACCTTGATAGATGAACTGATAAATTATCCTCTCACCGATAAAGACATTTATCAACTCTGCCAAAAACTCATACCAGCTTCTGATCTACCCCGCAAGAATCAAGTTATGTCGATGATAAGATATAAGAGAAATAACTGATCAGCAAAAATATCTAGAACGACAAAAGCCACCATATGGTGGCTTTCATCGTTCTCTCACTTAGAATTCCGGGATATAGTCAACACATAAGTGCTACTACCAAATTAATCGAGTGAAATAGCCTCAACCGGACAGATAGCTGCACAAGCACCACATTCGATACAAGTATCAGGATCGATATGGTATTGCTCATCACCAGGAGTGATTGCTGCTACGGGGCATTCGGGTTCACAACTACCGCATGTTACACATGCATCTGAAATTTTATAAGCCATAATTTCTCTCCTTACATTACACATACACTTCGGGGCAATCCCGAGTAATTTCTTTCCTTACCGTGGTTATACAATAACACGTTAACTAACATAATGCAACCCCTTTATTAAAGTTTTTATTTTTCTTACCGCGGTAAATATAAATCATTGTGTTTCAATGGTTTTCAGACAAGTACTTGCTATTGATCTGACAATGCTATTGACTTTTTTTTCGATCAATAATACTTTTTTGTCATTCAGAATAGAGGAGAATATCATGCTCACAAATTTTAAGCTCTATGACCATATGCTCTACTGTCTTCAACCCCAAGAACATAGCAGCGATAAACTCAAAAAGATTTTACTGAAATATCCTGAGATTAGATTTGTCTCTCTGTCTTCTATAGATATAGCCGGTAATGATACTGATGTAAAAATTCCCATCGATTTATTTTTGAAGGAGATCGATTCCTTTCTCAACGGCAGTGTTCAAACTGACGGCTCATCAGTTGTTCTCCCGCTGATCGCAACCATCAATGATGCTCAGGTAGATTTCATCGCTGACACATCAGTCAATTGGTATGTAGATTACAATTATGAAAATATCCTCGAAGAATTAGGCAAGCCTGTCGGCACACTGCGTATACCCTGCTTTTTGCGTCACCGACAAAAATTTGTCTGTTCCCGTTCACTTTTGCGTCGTGCCCTCAACAAATTCGACCAGAACTTGCAGGGATATCTACGCACTGCCCCAGAATTGATCGAGTCACAATTCAACCGCAACTTGATAGAGAGTTGTGAGTTGACCATCGCTACCGAATTAGAATTTTGGGTACGTACACCAGACGATGTAGTCGCTGAGGAACATCTATCGACTTCACAAGGGCTTAAAGAACAATATTGGAAACGCACAAAGGGTGTAGTACGCACTGCTCTAGAACGCACCTTGATGCTTCTGGCACGCTATGGATTCGAACCCGAAATGGGCCACAAAGAGGTCGGCGGTGTCAAAGCTCACCTCAATGGTTCTGGTGACATGGATCACATCGTAGAACAATTAGAGATTGACTGGTCGTATGCCAATGCACTGCAGGCAATCGATAATGAGGGTATTATCCGTATCTTAATCAAAGAAGTTTTTCGTTTGCACGGTCTAGAAGTGAGCTTCCGTGCCAAACCCATACCTGGCGTTGCAGGTTCAGGTAAGCACACTCATTTCAATGTCTTACTCCGCACCAAAGATGGCAAAAAATATAATCTCTTCGCTCCCGTCGATCCCAACCAAGAATTTTTATCTAATCTCGGCTGGGGTGCTCTGATGGGTGTGATGAAGCACTACAATTCTGCGATCGCCCCCTTTGTCACCTGCTGCAACGATGCATTTGAGCGTCTGACACCTCACTTTGAAGCCCCCACCCACGCTGTGGCCACTATCGGACGCGATGTACGAGAATTATCGCGTAATCGCACAGTATTGATCAGTCTCATTCGACCTAGCGGCAATCAGTTGGCTACACGTTTTGAATTGCGTTCACCTCATCCCAAGAGCAATCTCTACTTCGTAGTTTCAGCCCTCTGTCAAGCCATGGACGATGGTATCAAGAATCTAATCGATCGACAGCTGACAGATCCCAGCCACAACGAAGATCTGTATCGAGAATTCACTAAAGAGGCTGGGCAAGATGCAACCTATCTCAAAAAGCAATATGCCTATCGTTCAGAGGAAGATATTTTCAGTAAATATACAGCGGCTGAACGCGATGAATTATTTGGTAAGCCGGCCCAAAATGTGCACGAAGCACTCAACAATCTACTCACTGATGAAGACAGCCTCAATATGCTCTGTGCCGGTGAAGTTTTCGACGAGCGCCTGATCCGCAGCTATACCAAAGCTATGTTAGATGTTTGGGAATTGGAATTGCGAGACCGCTTAATCGCTCATAACCGCCAATGGCTGCGTGAGCTACGAGCTTTACACAAACGCATGGATTTAGCCCAACAGGATCTCAGCTACCTCGAAGATATGTGGCAGATCATCCAGAACATGCGTTGTGATCTCGCAGTAGATCGCCAGCACCGTGCTTCAATTTTCACACAGATAAGCGATGCGTTGAACAACAACGAATTGCACAGAGCAGCTCAATTACAATCGAAGATGTCTAGCATGATCAAAGAATTACGCAATCTGTATAAGATTTACAGTGAAAATTGCCTAGATTAATCGACGATAAATCTAGGAACACGTTGTCTGACCGAACAAGTGAGTTCGTAGGCTATGGTGCCACAACGACTTGCTTGTCGGTCAGTAGATACCTCTTCACCAAAAATTGTGACTTCATCTCCGACTTGAGGATCTGTTACCTCGCTCAGATCGACCATCAAGCGATCCATGCAGACTGTACCGATAACTGGTGCAGCTTGACCACGAATACTGAAAACTGCCTGGTTAGACATTGTGCGTAGTATTCCATCAGCATAACCTGCTTCGACCACCCCGATTTTCATCGTTCTATCACTGACAAAAGTTGGACCATAACTGACAGCATCGCCTTTCTGTATTTGGCGAACAGCTACTAGACGAGCCTTAAAGCTCATCACAGGCTTCAGATCTATACCGTTGATATTATCTACACCTCCGGTACAACCGTAGAGCAAGATACCCGGACGCACCATATTGCCTTTAATAGGTTCACTGAGTATGGAGGCACTGTTAGCGCTATGCACATATTGAAAAACAATGCCTCGCTGCTCTAAACCCTCGACAATCTGCTTAAACAAGCTAACTTGCTCACGGTGCAGATCGCTGTCTACGGCATCGGCATTGTTGAAGTGAGTTAAGATTCCCTCTATTTCAATGCTTTCTAATTGTGTACAACGATATATCTCTTCTATTACCTCATCTACGGCATGGCGACAACTAAATCCCAAGCGAGACATACCCGTATCTAATTTGAGTTGAAATTTCAGAGATAGATGTTGTTTAGTGGCAAGACTGGCTAATTCAGCAGCTTCCGCAAAAGAACTCAACAATTGGGTGATCTCATATTCTGCTGCCAGCAAAGCCAATTCAACTTGCACAGGACCCATGCTGATAATCGGAGTGGTGATGCCTCTCTGTCTTAATTCAATAGCCTCAGCTAAACTAGCCACTCCCAGATAATCTATACCGCAATCAGTTAACTCCCTGGCCACCCATTCATCTCCATGGCCATAGGCATTGGCTTTGATCATGCCGATGATCTTACAGTCAGCTGGCAGTGATTTTTTAATGGCGAAAAAGTTATGACGTAGATTGCTGCGAGAAAGTTCGAGCCAGCAACGACTATGTCTATTGATTTTGTCAAGTGTCCATTCAGTTGTAGCTACTTTATTCGACATATAGACCTCAAATTAATTCCACGGGCAGGTCTGCATAATTAAACAATTGATAGATGCCTTGCGGTTCAACTTTGAAGGAGATGGTGCTGCCGACATTATAATCATGGAGACTGTTCCCTGTCTCAAAAACTGAATAATCTGTAGTTGCTCCTAAAAACTGTAGATCGTCACGATAGACAGATATATTTAAAAAATCACAGTGACATAGATTTAGGTCTAAAGTGATACGTCTGATCATACCTCGATCAGTAAAACAATTTTCTGTGATCAGACGAGCAGGTGTCTGACAAGCTGCTACACCACCTGTAGGACAACTATTCACACGTTTGTTCTCGATGATTTCTGACACTAATGTAATCAACTCGCTACGCAGACCGACCAATGATTGATTGCTGGCAACATCGTGTCCACTGTAAATTTCACTTCCTACCACCAGTTGATTGATGCCGCTGAAATCTCTGATGCAATTTCCGAAAGCACTGCTGATAAACTCAGGCCCTTCTACTAAAATGGCAGGCAGATCACCACCATAACTCTGCTGTACCCACTCAGCTAACATTTGTAGGTTGTCTGTCAACGTCTGTTCGGGCAAGATACCAGCAAAACGATTACTACAATATCCGATTCCCAGTAATTCAACGCCACGCAGACGCTGGCATAGATCGATCAGAGGCTCAATTTGATCTGCCGAGCAACCGAGACCCAGATCCCCTGCCTCCACCAGCAATATCACTCCATGACATCTACCTCTAGCGAGAGCTATATCCGAAGCCTTATTGATAGACTCAGCTTCTGAATGATAACTACAATCTGCCAGCTCCACCACTGTCTCTAATTTACTCATAGCTGGTTGTCTATTATAGAGCAAAATATCAGCTACTTCGTGTAATACGGCTAAATTTTCCACTTTAGTTGTGGAGAAATTACGTACACCTTCTTTAAGATATAGATCTAAGATACGAGGATGTACTCCAACTTCATCTAATGAATAAAAAATAGTAGCTCCTCGACTACTTTCTAAAGCGCGAAGAGCTTGTAAATTAAATCGTAATTTATCTAGGTCTATCTGAATTCTAGGACTCACTATTACTCCTATCTAACTGTCGCCTACGAGCTTGCAATTCACGCTCGAGGATGAGGTCTTTAACCTTCATCAGACGAGTTAAATTACCGCGTTCATTCTCATCCATCTTCATAGTGATAGAACGGATAGTATCCTCTAAGTCAGGGATCAAACGATGCTCTAGCGAATTTACACGTCTGCGTGTACTCTCTATCTCATCGGCCATCAACTGCGTCTTTTTTTCTATATTAGCTAGCTCAATCATCGCGGGTAAAGCTTGTTGGAGAGCTCCGATGGCCTGATCGAGCTCACCGGTAGTGCCAGATAGACTGTACGGCAATTGATTAGCAGTGATCTTGGTGTCCTCGAAGATGAACTCAGGCACACGTACACTCATCACGTTGTCGACTCGCATCTGACAAGACAAACCACTGCGACCTGAGAAAAGAGCTGTTTCGATCACTGGTTGTGGCATAGATACAGCAGCGAGCATGAGTTCGCCACCAGCATTACGCAACAACTCTTCTACTCGTCTACGCAGAGCAGCGTTTTCTTTGACTAAGATCAAAAACTGACGCATCAATTCGTCGCGTTTATCTTTCAACAACTTGTGACCGCGCCGCGCTGTTTTAAGTTGGTTTTTCAACCGCATGAGCTCCATGCGGTTGGGATTTACTCTCATTACAGCCATCTACTTACTCCATTAGAGTTTTTGCATAAATTGCTGATTGATTTCTTCAGAATAATATTGCTCGATAAACTCTTCTTTGATACGCTTCAACTCATTTTTCGGTAGAATCGATAACAATTCCCAACCTAATTCAAGAGTTTCAGAGATGGTACGATCGAGATTAAAGCCCTGTGATACATAACGCGACTCAAACTCATCAGCGAACATAGCATAGATTCGATCGGTCTCTGACAAGGCCTCAGCACCTAAGATTACCTGCAATTCTTTGGCCTCTTTACCACGTGAGTAGGCTGCAAATAGCTGATTCATCACGTTGGCATGATCGACACGAGTCTTACCCTCACCGATACCTTTGTCCTTAAGACGTGATAGAGAAGGTAAAACATCGATGGGAGGCATGATGGAACGGCGATAGAGATCACGGTTCAAAATTATCTGACCTTCAGTTATATAACCAGTCAAATCTGGGATGGGATGGGTTTTGTCATCATCTGGCATGGTCAAAATAGGCACCATGGTGATCGAACCTTCTTTGCCCTTCTGACGACCAGCACGCTCGTAAAGTGAAGCTAAATCAGTATACATAGCACCGGGATAACCACGACGACCAGGGACTTCTTTACGTGCAGCTGAGAGCTCACGCAGAGCTTCAGCATAGTAGGTGATGTCAGTCATGATGACCAAGACGTGCATATCTAAGTCAAAAGCTAAGTATTCGGCAGCTGTCAGTGCCATACGGGGAGTAGAAATACGCTCAATGGCAGGGTCATCCGCCAAGTTGATGAACATGACAGAACGAGATATAGCGCCGGTCTCCTTAAAATCCTCGATGAAGAAATTGGCTTCTTCGAAGGTGATGCCCATAGCAGCGAATACAACGGCGAAATTACCTGAGTTTCCGAGCACCTTGGCTTGACGTGCTATCTGAGCAGCTAGGCGATTATGCGGTAGACCAGAACCAGAGAAAATCGGTAGTTTTTGACCACGAACCAATGTATTCAGACCATCTATTGCAGATACACCCGTCTGAATAAACTCATTGGGATAATCACGGGCTGCCGGATTGAGAGCTAGACCATTGATGTCACGCATGGCCTGCGGTATGATCTCCGAACCACCGTCGATGGCATTGCCCATTCCGTCAAAGACGCGTCCGAGCATATCGCTCGAAACTGCGAGTTGCATGCCTCGTCCTAAAAAGCGTACACGGCTATCTGCTACATTTATTCCCATAGCACTGTCGAATAGCTGTACCAAGGCTTCAGATCCATTGACTTCAAGAACTTTACAGCGACGGATCTCACCATCAGGCAATTCAATCTCTGCGAGCTCGTCGTAGGTAACTCCTTCGACATCGCGTACCAGCATCAAAGGGCCGGCTACTTCTTCAATTGTTCTATATTCTCTAGCCATTATTAAACCTCCTGAGGGACACAAGCTGCGATCTGATCACGTACACGGGTAATCAGATCATCGTAGCGGTCAGCAGCTTGATCTTCTGGTACGAATTTCATACGTGCTATACGTTCACGCACCGGCAAAGTCAAAAGTTGCTCAAAGGCAGCGCCGCGCTCAAGAGCTTTCAAACTCTCTCTATAGAAATTCATAATCAATGACAACATATAGTATTGCTTCTGCAACGAAGTGTAGGTGTCGATCTCATCGAAGGAGTTTTGGTGCAAGAAATCTTCGCGCAAGGAACGAGCTGCTTCCAATTTGAGTCTATCGCCGTCCGACAAAGAATCTTGACCAACTAGGCGAACAATCTCTTCTAACTCTGCCTCATCTTGCAGTAAAGCCATAGCTGAACGACGCAGATCTGCCCAATCACGAGATACATTGGCATTCATCCATTCATCGATCTTGCTGGCATACAGAGAATAACTAGTCAGCCAGTTGATGGCAGGGAAATGTCTCTTGTACGCCAATGCTGAATCTAAGCTCCAGAACACTTGTACTATACGCAGAGTAGACTGAGCTACGGGGTCAGACAAGTCACCACCCGGAGGGGAAACCGCACCTATGGCTGTGAGAACACCGATACGCTCGCTGCCATCTTCTTCAGAACCCAGGCATTTGACCATACCAGCACGTTCATAGAACTGTGCTAGACGAGAGCCTAGATAGGCAGGATATCCTTCTTCACCTGGCATCTCTTCTAGACGACCTGACATCTCACGTAGTGCTTCTGCCCAACGCGAGGTGGAGTCAGCCATGATAGATACTGAATAGCCCATATCGCGGAAATATTCGGCGATGGTGATACCTGTATAGATAGAGGCTTCACGTGCTGCTACTGGCATATCTGATGTATTGGCGATCAATATGGTTCGCTTCATCAAGGATTCACCTGAACGTGGATCCATCAATTCAGGAAACTCATTCAAAACATCAGTCATCTCATTACCGCGTTCACCACAGCCGATGTAGACGACGACATCTGCTTCAGCCCATTTAGCCAATTGGTGTTGAATAACAGTCTTACCACTGCCAAAAGGTCCGGGTACAGAAGCTGTACCGCCCTTGGCGACGGGAAAGAAAGTATCTACAGGACGTTGACCTGTAATCAAGGGTTCACCCGGAGCAATTTTCTCTTTGTAAGGACGTCCGATACGTACAGGCCACTTCTGCATCATCGTCAGCTGATGTTCTTGTTTGCCATCATCTAAAACACAGATGACATCTTGGACAGTAAATTCGCCGGACTCAATGGATTTTACAATACCACCTTGTTTGGGTGGCACCATGATCTTATGCTCGATCAAGGATGACTCCTGTACAGTACCGATGATGGTACCAGCTTTAACTTTATCACCGACTTTAACTGTGGGATTAAAATGCCATTTTTTGTCTCGGTTGAGTGCAGGAGCTGTAGCACCGCGTGTGATACTATTACCGGCTATCTTGACCAACTCCTCTAAGGGGCGTTGGATACCATCATAGATACCACCGATCATGCCAGGGCCTAATTCCACCGACAAAGGAGCATTCTCAGAAACGACGATCTCTCCTGGCCCTAGACCAGCAGTCTCTTCGTATACTTGAATCGAAGCACGATCGCCGTGCATCTCGATAATCTCACCGATTAATTTTTGCTCAGATACACGCACCACATCAAACATGTTGGCCTCACGCATACCTTCTGCTATTACTAGTGGGCCGGAAACTTTAACGATTCTGCCTTCACTGCGCATATTATTCCTCACTATTCCTGTCCTTCTTTTAACAAATCCATACCTACAGCTCGTTTTACCTGTTGGCGTAAATTGCTCATACCGATATCAGCGAATTCTCCACCAGAGGGGATGATAATGACTGCAGGGCTAATCTCTTCTCGATACTTTTCTAACAATCTAGGTTCAGCCTGTACTAGGGGCTCAGTCACATAGACAATGGCGTATTCTTCATCCACTAGGCGATCCAGTTCACTCAAAGCATATTCTGCATCATCAGTCGCTATCACTGTCATACCTAAGCCACGGAAACCGATAACACTGCTGAGATCACCGATCACTGCTAATTTATGCATCTTCATAGCACTACCTCCCGCTTGATCTCAGAGATACGAGTCTGGTCAAGTTTGTTGACCAAAGCGATACGGGCTAACTCTATGTTCTTGCGTTCTTGTTCACGGGCAAAAAAGTAAGCGAGAATGCGTTCAGGACCCGCACCACTGGGCAAATTATGTCTGATATATTGTGCTAAGAAATTATCGCTGGCAGCCTGATAAGCTGAAGCAGAACCAGCTCTACCATAGTTGCTGATCACTTCTTTTAAGGGAGCATAATCACTGTATTCTAACTTCTGCAGCAAGTTGTCCTTGCCCTCTACTAGCCAATTTGCTAAATCTCTGTCGTCTAAATCGCCAGCAGGGAGCAATGATTTCTCAAAATCTTGTGAACCTAATTCTAATTGATAGGCACGCAACAGAGTCTCTAAGTTGCTGAGATCACGTTTGATACGATAGAACCCCTGTAAAAACTGATTATCTAGTTCAGACAAGGCTTGATCTAAACGCTGCCAATAGAACTGATCGATGATACTATCGACATCTGCGGGATTATAGGTATGATGCCAGATTTGATCGGCACTGCTGATTAACTCTCTGTAATCCTTTGGCAGATCGTTACTCTCACCTTTTAATTGATTGAGATATGCTACGGGCTCAACAGTGTAGGGAGCTACATACAATCTCTCTAGATCAGCCTCGTTGAGAGGACCATCAGCCAACAATGAAGCCTTGATCGTAGCTTTGAGATTATGCAGATCGTTTTCTAACAAAAGAACTTGCAAAAATTTACTGTTGGGCATCAAATCTGCTAAGAGCTCTATATCACTCTTTTGGGCAGCTTCGAGCACCTCAGAGAAATTATCACCGCCATAGCCTAGTTCTGTACGCAGACGATCAAATTCCTCTTTATTTTCTGCAGCATACAAGCGATCGACGTCTTCGTTGGACAACAATTGATTCTCCCGCGACGCTATCACGCCTAAGCCATAGCGCCATGAACCAACCTTGCGATCTTTGATTTCCTGCTTATATAGATGCATCTAATGCTCCTGTGTGAACAAATAACTCGCAGCTAGGGCAGATAATTCTGGCAGATAGTTACGGATAACTAGGTCGTAGCTTAAATTTTCGGTGATATCCCCCTCTCGGATGATGACACCACCACGAATATCTGCAGATTCACCTGCTCGGTATGCACTGCCAACAACAGTCAACAAATCATCCATGATAGCCTGATCAGCTTCACAGAGGTGAATGGTACCCTTGGATAATTTGCTGTTCTCGATCAATTGACTGTAGAGCTTGACCTTCTCTTCTGCACTGCGATCAGCTAGATTTTGTAGAGCTTGCTCTACGGTATCAGCGATAATCTGTCTGCGCTGTTCGAGATCAGCCTTGCGCTGAGAGGCTTCTGCCAAACTATTCATGCGGACTTCCAGCACTTCAGCATCTCTTTTTGCCTGATTGACAGCTGAAGAGATCAGATCCGTTCTCTGTTTGTCAGTATCGGCTTCCTGCTCTTTGACGTATTCGTTGGCACGCTCAATAATCAACTGAGCTTTTTCTTCAGCATCAGCGATTATCTTTTGTACGATTTTTTCTAAGCCGGTCACCTTTAACTCCTAATTACTTAATGAAGAACAAGGCCAGAATTGAAGCTAACAAACCTAAGATTGCGTAAGTCTCAACCATAGCAGCAAAAACTAAAGGTTTACTTTGCTCATTGGGACGTTTAGCAACTAAGGCGATACCAGCTTCACAGACACGACCTTGGTGTACTGCTGAGAAATAGCCAGTAATTGTGATGGGTAAAGCTGCTAAAAAGTAAGATAAACCGGTGTAAGTTTCTACCGGATTTCCAGCCATCAGACCTGACTTCCAGAGGATCAAGAAGAAAGCGAGAAGACCATAGATACCCTGTGTACCAGGCAAAGCTTGTAAAACGATCATTTTACCGAACTTATCAGGATCTTCTGCCACTACACCACTAGCGGCCTGACCAGCACCACCGACAGCTTTAGCTGAACCGATACCTGGGAAAGCAGCTGCGATTGCTGCTCCGAAAAGAGTCAGAATAGTACCGATTGTTAAATCCATTTTTTATGTACCTCCAAAGAGAAAATCTATTAACATCCCACAGGATATTATTGCTAATTTTGTTTGCGTTCAGTTATATGTACAAATTCAGTCGGATAATCGAGCGGTTTAAAAAATCTACCGCCACCAGAGAAGAAGCGTCCGAAGAACTCGACATATTGCAGACGACTTGAGTGAACATATGCTGATAGAGCAGATAATGCCAAATTGACTGAGTGTCCAAAGATGGCGACGATGGTAAACATCGTATAGCCTATTACGCCAGGACCAGGCATAAATCCGATCAGATTGACAACCATGGCGATAACGCTCGTAGCCAGCACTAAGGCGAGTATACGTGAATATGAGAGAATATCTCCGAGGAAGCTGGTGACATTGTAGAGACCGAGCAGACCCTTGAACAGTCGCTTGAATGGATTCCATGTCCCCCTGCCAGCAAACAGAACAACTACAGCCACACCAAAGATCGCTAAGTATTTACCGATAACCAGCTCAGGTAATGCCACCATCATACCTAGACCAGTGATAATCAAGTACCACGGTGCTATATCAAAAACTGCAGACTGCCAATCACCCAATAAGAAATCATTGTACATCTTCAATCCCATACCGAAGAAAATATGAACTACACCGAAGAGCATCGACCAGATCATCAGCTTCATCGGGTCATCCATGGGATTGAACCAGAGAGGTTTGAAATTATACGCATTCTGAGTGATTACACTGACCAAATCGCCGAAGAAACCGCCGAATACAAATCCCCAGATAATCGAAGAGATACCCGACAACAATAGCATGCGGCTCATCTTGGCTGCTTCACCACGAACTTTTTTGACAAATACAAGGTAGCCTGTGAGCAAAGACAGGAGTAATCCATAACCCACATCGCTCAACATCATGCCAAAAAATAAAAAGTTGAAGGGAGCCATGATGGGCGTGGGATCGACCTCCTTGACATCCGGAGCACCAAACATCTCTAGGATAACTTCATATTCTTTGAGTAAGGGTGGGTTTTTAAGAGCTATCGGGTATTGCTCACCCTTGGCTGCATCAGTGAATTGCACTGCTACGGTGAAATTTTCGGTCAAATATTTTTCGACTTTATCACGCTTATTCTTAGCGATCCATCCCTTAATAGTAAAAGTATACTGAGTGCTGTCCATCTTCTCACGTGAGATAAGTCGCTCGCGAGTGGCCTGCAAGAAATCGTACAATTGCATGAAGTGAACTTGTTCTTCGGCTAATAGATGGAGCTGCTCATCTACTGCGGTGAGTTCGCTCTCGATCTCACTCAATCTGGAATCATCAGCAGCGATAACTTCGCCAGCAGAACCAGCGATATCTTTGACGGGTAGAAGATTGAACGGTGATCCTTTGAGATAAGTGGTCACCTCTCTCTCATCATCTCGCAAAACAATTAAAATACCAGCAGTGGTCTCAAAATCTCCCACAGAGGGGATTTCTATAAAATCAGCATATTCAGTTATCTCAGATATGCCAGCTAGGAATTCATCGCGTTTGTTGTTCTCTATTTGTCCTGGGAACCACATGGTGAACTGTGAACCAGGATCCTTGAGCTCTAGAGGAACATCTTTCCAACGTCTGAGCACTTCTCCACGACGTTGTAGTTGATCGCGTTCAGCAATCAATTTTTGCTCACGTTCATTTAACTTCTCATACTCAGATACTTTGCTCAACAAACTCTCGGCTCGATCACCGATATTGAGAAAATCTTGCTCTGTGATCTCAAGTGCTTCAGGAGTGGGTTTTAACTCTGGAAAACGCTTGCTGATTATATCGATAACACGACGTAATTGCTGTTGTGATTGGGAGACATGTTGTTCTTGTTGACGGGCAAGACGCAGATCTTCAAGTTGCAGTTCAGCTAATTTCTGCTGCATCTCTACTTGTTTCGGATCTACTTGCTCTACATTGGAATCAGTATCTTCAGACAAATCAGCATTCGTAGCAGGTGCTAATTGTACAACACCTGCACTCTGAAGATAATCCAAAATCTCTGCACGATCAGCCAGAAGGCCTAGCAGAGTGATGTGCTGCATTCTAACGATTGCCAAGGTAGCTCACAATCCTTTCTGCTAGTTGTTCGGCGGCATGTTGAAGCTTATCAGAAGATAATTCAGACTTAGCGACCTCTCGATGTTGTTGATTGAATTTGCTGCGCAGTTCACTCTCAGCCTTACTCAGATATTCACGGCGTTGTCGATCTGCATCATTGCGGGCATTTTCTAGAGCTGCTAGTTGATTGCGACGAGCACTTTCAGTCAAGTCTCGCGCCTTATTTTCGGCAGTTCGAATTATCTCAGCGGCTGATTGTTCAGCCTGTTGAATTTGATCAGCAAAGTCTAAATTCATCACATACACCTCAAATAGATAACTCTAGTCATTCTATCATAACCACAATGGTGATTGTATATTTTAACTAAAAAAGACGCTGCCATCTGACAGCGTCTTTGTACTTTTTTCAGTATAGATTAGTACATTCCAGGCGCACCTGCGGGCATGGGAGGCTCATTCTTAGGGATCTGAGCGACCACTGCCTCTGTAGTGAGCATGGTTCCTGAAATCGAAGCAGCGTTTTGCAATGCTGATCTGGTCACTTTGGCAGGATCGACAATACCAGCTTCGACCATATCGCAGAATTTTCCTTCAGCTGCATCGTAACCGACACCAGCAGGTTCATTCATGACGCGATCGCAGATGACACTGGCATCTAAACCAGCGTTGCGAGCGATCTGACGAACGGGCTCTTCTAGTGCTTTGACAATGATCTGGATACCGGTTTTGACATCTCCTTCTTTGCCATCCAACAGCTTTTTGACGTGTTTGATAGCATCGATGTATGCTGTACCACCACCAGCGACAATACCTTCTTCAACGGCAGCCTTAGTAGCAGACAGAGCATCTTCGATGCGGAGTTTTTTCTCTTTCATCTCAGTCTCAGTGGCTGCACCAACACGAATAACTGCGACACCACCAGCCAATTTAGCAACACGCTCCTGTAATTTCTCACGGTCAAATTCTGAAGTGGTATTCTCGATTTGAGCACGGATCTGTTTGACACGATCCTCGATGGCTTTGCTCTCGCCAACACCGTCGACGATGATGGTGTGATCTTTATTGATCTTGATCTGAGCTGCACGACCCAGGTCAGCGATGGTAGCATCCTTGAGTTCTAAGCCGATCTCTTCGGTGATGACACGACCACCAGTCAGGATGGCGATATCTTGTAGCATCTCCTTGCGTCGATCACCGAAACCAGGTGCTTTGACCGCTGCACAGTGGAATGAACCACGCAGACGATTGAGGACGATGGTAGAAAGAGCTTCACCCTCGACATCTTCAGCGATAATCACTAGCTTTTTGCCAGCGTCGAAAATCTGCTGCAACAAGGGCAGAATCTCTTGTATCGAAGAGATCTTCTTGTCTGTCAACAAGATATAGGGATCATCGTAGACAACTTCCATCTTGTTGGGGTCAGTGACCATGTAAGCTGAGACATAACCACGATCGAATTGCATACCTTCTACGACTTCGAGCTCAGTACCCATGGTCTTGGATTCTTCGACAGTGATGACACCGTCGCTGGAGACACGCTCCATGGCATCAGCGATCAGTTGACCGACTACTTTGTCATCTGCTGAGATAGAGGCGACACGGCTGATATCATCCTTACCTTCAACTTTACGTGAAGAATTCTTGATCGCTTCTACTGCAGTATCCACTGCTTCCTTGATACCACGTTTTAGTACCATGGGGTTGGCACCAGCAGCTAAGTTTTTCAGACCTTCACGGTAGATGGCTTGTGCTAACAGAGTGGCGGTGGTAGTACCGTCACCAGCGATATCCTGAGTTTTGGTAGCTACTTCACGCAACAATTGAGCACCCATATTCTCAAAACGATCTTCTAACTCGATCTCACGTGCGATAGTGACACCGTCATTTGTGATCAAGGGAGAACCGTATTCTTTATCTAATACGACATTGCGTCCTTTGGGACCGAGAGTGATCTTGACTGTATCAGCTAATTTATTGACACCAGCTAGCAATTTCTCTCTGGCTTGATCATTGTATTTCAAATCTACTGCCATGTTTTTCTCCTTATCTAATTACTCTACAATGGCTAAAATATCGCCTTGTTTGACGATGATGTATTCTTGATCGTCGACCTTGACTTCGGTACCAGCATACTTGCTGACCAAGACATGCTCACCTACTTCAACTTCCATAATCACGTCTTTGCCGTCGATCACACCACCGGGGCCCACAGCTACGATTTCAGCTACTTGAGGCTTTTCTTGAGCTTGAGTCGGCAGGATAATGCCACTTTTGGTGGTCTCTTCTCGTTCGAGCATTTTGATGACAACGCGATCACCTAAAGGTTTGATATTCATAATACCTCCATTGATATTGGATACAAATTAAATTAGCACTCTAATATCTAGAGTGCTAATAATTAATATAGTGACTAATAATTTGTTTGTCAATCTGCCATAAGGTGATTAAGTGAGCAAATTACCTAACTGAAAAAGTTTGTTGTATATCCAGGAAGTGAACGAGGGAGATGTCACAATGGGATAAAGCAAAGAGCTTTTTGTCTGCATATTTAATTGACTGAAGAAAGGTGAAACTCCACTCACGACAGCTACAATCAAGACACAGAGCAAGTAAGCGTAGATCAAACCGATACCAGCTCCTACCATACGATTGGCAAAACCTACTAATGGCATTTTGTTCAGGAAACTGCTAGCTGAGTTCAAAAACAAATTAAGTCCAAAATTTATAGCAATAAACAAAAATATAAAGACCAGTATGCCGATGAAGTTATG
>JAEWFX010000044.1 GCA_023388605.1 Bacillota bacterium | reverse complement strand
AGCTGGTATTTTGAACTCCAATCGCACAAAACCCTTCTCTGGCGGTAGGATATTTTGCAATATTGCTTTGCGCTTGCCTAAATTCTCAATGACTACACCAGTGAAACTATCTGGCACGTCGATCATCAAGAAATCTTCTGGCTCGTGCAAAGCACCATCTATGGTACGCGTTATAACTTGCGGCTTCGATACTTGAAATTCATAACCTTCCCTACGCATGGTCTCAATCAAGATGGAGAGTTGGAGTTCACCTCTACCTTTTACTACAAAAGTATCCGTGCTCTCAGTCTCTTCCATGTCCATGGCGACATTGATTTTCATCTCATGTTCGAGACGATCACGCAGATGTCTGGCAGTAACATAATCACCTTCCGTGCCTGCGAAAGGACTATTATTTACCGAGAAAACCATCGAGATGGTGGGTTCATCTATCTCTGAAAAAGGTATTGCTTCAGGCTGATTGAGATCGGCGATAGTATCTCCTATATTGGCTTCTTCAATGCCTGATACACAGACGATTTCACCGGCACAGGCACTGTCTACGAGCTTGGATTCAAGGCCTTCATAGATCATCAAAGTAGATATTTTGCTGCGTATTTCACCGTGTCGTGACATCAACATCACTGGTGTATTGGCACGGATAGTTCCCCGTTGCACACGTCCGATGGCTAATTTGCCTACATAGTTGTCGTGTTGCAGATTGGATACTAACATCTGCAAAGGGCCTTCGGGATCAACCTCCGGAGCTGGCAGATACTTGACGATGGCCTGAAAGAGCGGCTCAATACTGGCTTGAGATACAGCCTCACTGATATTTTCTGGCAATTCTGTGAATGCTGTCCCTACTTTTGCTGATGTGTATACTATAGGGAATTCAATCTGCTCATCATCTGCTCCGAGTTCGATAAACAAATCATAGATAAGATCGATAACTTCCCCTATCCGAGCATCTGGTCGGTCGATCTTATTAATGACGACGATGGGCTTGAGATTTTTCTCCAAAGCTTTTTGCAGCACAAAGCGTGTCTGTGGCATGGGGCCATCATAGGCATCGACCAATAACAAAATACCATCCACCATCTGTAGCACACGCTCCACCTCACCGCCGAAATCGGCGTGTCCAGGCGTATCGACTATGTTTATACGATAGTCTTGATAGGCTACGCTGCAGTTTTTAGACAAGATGGTGATGCCACGTTCACGCTCCAATTGATTGTTGTCCATGATCAGATGGCGGTCATCCTTAATCTTGTGCGGATCAAAATCCTTGCCCTGGCGTAACAGGGCATCGACCAAAGTTGTTTTGCCGTGATCTACATGGGCGATTATGGCTATATTACGTAATTTCTTGCTCATCTTTTTTGCGATTTCTCCAGATTAAGCGAATGGGTGAACCTTCAAAACCAAAATTTTCTCGGAAACGATTGATCAAGTAACGATCGTATGAGAAATGGGTCAGTTGCTTGTCGTTGACGAAGAGCACAATGGTCGGCGGAGCTGAAGCCACTTGAGTAGCGTAGTAGATCTTGAGCATACGCCCCTTGTCCTGAGGTGGCTGATTGAGTGCGACAGCTTCGGCTAGAACATCGTTGATTACACCGGTAACTAAACGTTTATCAGCTTCTTCAGCTACCAGATCGATCTGCTTGAATAATTTAGGTAAATTCAAACCTGTTTTGGCCGAGATAAAAGCTACTGGAGCATACTCCATAAAAGCGAAACGACGTTTGATATCTTTGAGTAATTCATCGCGTGCAGCTTGTTTTTCGGCTATTAAATCCCACTTATTGACGACGATGACGGATGCCTTGCCAGCATTGTGGGCGATACCTGCTGCCTTAGTGTCCTGCTCAGTTACTCCCTGCTCAGCGTCGATCAATATCAGGCAGACTTTGGCGCGTTCGACCGCGGCAAGAGTCCTCAGAACACTGTATTTTTCAATCTTATCGCTGATTTTGCCACGTCTACGCAAACCGGCAGTATCGATCAGACGATAAGGTTTATCACGGTAGGTAATATCGATATCGAGAGCGTCACGCGTAGTGCCAGCTACATCTGATACGATGGTACGCTCCTCACCCGTCAGATAGTTCACCAATGAGGATTTACCGACATTAGGTTTGCCGATTATAGCGATGGAAGTATATTCCTCTGACTCTATCTCCTCTTCTTCTGGCAGTGCGTCTACGACTGCATCCAACAATTCGCCGATGCCCAGTCGATGCTCAGCCGAAAGACAGAATATTTCACCGAGAGCTAATTGATAAAACTCATATACCTCAGCTGGTGGCTCACCGATTTGGTCACTTTTGTTGACAGCGAGAAGAACAGTCTTGCCCGATCTACGTAGCTGTACTGCAATCTCGCGGTCAGCAGCGACTAAGCCTGACTTCAAGTCGACAAGAAAGACAATTACATCAGCGTTGGCGATGGCTTGCTCAGCTTGACGACGCATTGCCTTAAGCATATCGCTGTCGTCATAGGGCTCTATACCGCCTGTATCGATCAAGGTAAATTCTCGACCAGCCCAACTTGCATCGCCATAGATACGGTCTCGCGTAATGCCAGGTGTATCGTGGACTATGGAAATTCGTTCGCCGAGAATTGCATTGAACAAGGTCGACTTACCGACATTGGGTCGACCAACTAAAGCAACTATGGACTTTTTCATATTTCACCGGAAAGTTTTAACAGCAAAAAGCAGCGTAAACGCTGCTTTAGATCATAGAAACGGATGTATTATTGCTCGCGGGTAAGAATCTCGCGTCCCTTATACATACCAGTAACCTTACAGACACGGTGAGGCATCACCAGTTCATGTGTCTGAGGATCTTCAACTAAGTTTGGTTTCTTCAGCTTCCACTGTGCATGTTGTCTACGTGATCTAGCTTTTGACCATCTTCTTTTGGGAACTGCCATATCTATACCTCCCCCCGTTAGTCTGTCACATTTTTGCAAGTGCAAACTGAATTATCTTATATCGCTGGCTACATGTCAAGCTGTTCTAATGCGAATTCGCTGATTGTCTCGAATGCTGACCAGTAGACAACGCTTTGTGCCAATTGGTATCACCGAACCAGGCGTGGAATTCAACCTTGTTAGAATCTTGAAATTCATTGTTGATCACAGCTGAATAACTGAACTTGATATAAGCTTTGTCATCATTCAGTTCTGCCTCTGTACCATGGACAAAAACTGATAATTTTTCGATACCAAAATCAGTGCGGCGGCAGAAAACATTCTCTTCTTCACTGATCAAAAGACGACGCGAAGATTGCGCTCCTTTACTCACCATACTGATAGCTTTGTTCGCGAAAACACATACGCTGTGATGGACTCTACCGAGTAATTCATCACCTTCAAAATAATCTATACCCCAAAAACCAACTTCCGGATTGTAGACTAGATTACCGCTGAAAACCATCTCACGCGGACGCACTCTTCTACCTGAGGCATGCCAAGTCTTGATCACGGCCTTGACGGTGACCTGGCGACGCCATAGAGAGTCGTTGATTTTTACCCAATTTTTCAGTTGTTCATCGCTGAGTTTAAACATCATGTCACTAAAATAAGTCATAGGGTGACCCCTATGACTTACGTACAAGAATAAATTATAGATTACTAGCTATCTCTTGAGTATCCAGAGCGATGGCTAATTCTTCATTAGTCGGGACAACCCAGACTTGTACTTTAGAATCAGCTTTAGATATACATACCTCTTGACCGTGAGTTTTGGCGTTGAGTTCTGCATCTATCTCGACACCCAGATAACCCAATCCAGCCAAGATCTCGCGGCGGACAGCATCGTCGTTCTCACCGATACCAGCAGTGAAGACAATGACGTCTAATCCGTTCATAGCAGCAGCGTAGGCACCGATGTATTTACGCACTTGATAAGTGAACATCTCTAAAGCGAGTTTGGCACGTTCATTACCTTGTTCTGCTGCAGCTGACAGATCGCGAAAATCACTGCTGACTCCTGAGATGCCATTTACGCCACTCTGTTTGTTCATCAAGTTGTCGATCTCACTGCCACTGAGCTGCATGCGTTCCATCAAGAAAGGTACGATGGCTGGGTCGATGTCACCGCAACGAGTGCCCATCAAAGGGCCTGATAAAGGTGTGAGTCCCATCGAGGTATCGACACACTTGCCGTCTTGCACAGCACTCAAGGAAGAGCCGTTACCGAGGTGGCAGACCACGACTTTACCAGCTTTATCACCTAAAATTTCACGGATGCGCTGAGAGACAAAACGGTGCGAGGTGCCGTGGAAACCATAGCGACGCACATCGTATTTTTCATAGATTTCGTAAGGCAGACCATACATAAAGCTATGTGCTGGCATAGTCTGGTGGAAGGCTGTATCGAAGACAGCTACTTGAGGCACACCAGGCATCGCCTTTTCACAAGCTTCGATACCCATCATATTTGCAGGATTATGTAACGGCCCTAGAGGATAGTATTCGACAATGGTATCTTTGACCTCTTGATTGATCAGTACTGATTGAGTGAACTTGGCACCACCATGTAGGACACGATGTCCGACGGCAGCTATCTCATCCATGGAGGAGATTACACCACTTGAGGGAGAGACCAATTGCTCTAATACTAGAGCGACAGCTTCTGCATGCGTGGGCATGTCTTGGTTGATCACAACCTCTTCACCTTTACCACGATGTTTCAGACGTGAATCGTTGATACCGATACGCTCACATATACCTTTGGCCATCACGCTGCGAGTATCCATATCCATCAGCTGGTATTTGAGAGAAGAACTTCCTGCATTGACAATTAAAATTTTCATTTTCACTCCTGTGATTATTCAGTTTGAGCTTGTACTGCGGTGATAGCTACGACACCGACGATGTCGTCAGCGCTACAACCACGTGACAGATCATTGACGGGTTTGGCAATTCCTTGCAGCATGGGGCCATAAGCTTCAGCTTTGGCTAAGTACTGCACTAATTTGTAGGAGATATTGCCTGTGTTGAGATCTGGGAAGATCAAGACATTGGCATTGCCCTGCACTTTGCTGTTAGGTGCTTTTTTGCGGCCAGTGGCTTCTACTAGTGCGGCATCGATCTGTAACTCACCGTCTAGAATGACCTCGGGGAGCTTTTCTTTTGCTAAGCGAGTAGCTTCACGCATTTTGTCTACATCTTCACCTTTACCACTGCCTTGGCTCGAATATGAAGTCATCGCGACGATAGGTTCTTCACCAGTCAGCGAACGGAAAGAAGCAGCTGAAGCTGCCGCTATGTCAGCTATCTGTTCAGCATTAGGATTGGTGTTGAGAGCACAGTCGGCGAATAAGAAAGTGCCATTGGCACCCATTTCACAGTCTGGCACCACCATCATAAAGAAAGCTGATACTAGAGCTGTTCCTGGTTTAGTACGCAAAATCTGCAGGGCGGGTCGTAAAGTGTCCGCAGTTGAATTCACTGCACCAGCGACGAGACCATCGGCCTTACCGTCCTTGACCAACATCATGCCGAAAACAGTCGGATTCTTCATCTGTTCACGTGCTTGTTCCTCGGTCAAACCTTTGTGTTTGCGCATTTCATAGAACTCGTTGACATAGCGCTCAAAATCTGTCGATGTCTCAGGGTCGATGAATGTCGCTTGTTCCAATGTCCATTCGGGTGCGATGGACTGAATTTTTTCTGCATCTCCCAACAGGACGATATCGGCGATATCGCGCTGCAACACACGTGATGCTGCCTCGATGACACGTAGATCTTCGCTCTCTGGTAATATTATGGTCTTCTTGTTAGCCTTTGCACGACTGATAATTTGCTCGATAAAGTTACTCATAGGACTCCTTTGAAAATATATTATTAATTATTATATGCTTTTCTCTATGACATTTCGACGATAGTTACGCCGCTGTCACCTTCGCCAAAAGTCGCCAGATGATAGGCAGAGACTCGACGATCACGTTTAAGTTTTTCGTGCACTGCTTGACGCAGAGCTCCCGTACCTTTGCCGTGTACAATTCTCACCTTTGTCAGGCCAGCTAGTACCGCATCGTCGAGGAATGAATCAAGTTCATACAAGGCATCATCGACCCGTTTGCCGATCAATTTAATTTCGCTCGTAGCTGTGAGATGTTTCTGTGTCGTCAAACGATTAGTGATGGAAGATAGCTGTTTTGCCTTGTTCCTATTCTTATCGTTGCCACTACGACTTTTATTGGGTGCTTTGTCTAAATCAGGCTCACTGGCTGGCATCAATTCCTTGACTGATATTCTCAGCGACATGGCACCTGACTTGAGCAAGACACGACCCGAATTGTCTGGTGGCTCTGCCGCTACACCAGAAAATCCACTTGTAGAAATATAACGACTGCCGACTGAAATATCACTGGCAGTGAGTTTACCTTTTGGCTTAGCCGGCTGAAAAACTTGCCCCTTGGCTACCAGTTCTTGCTGCAATTGTCGAGCCTGTGGCAGAGCCTGGTCAAGATTCTCAAACTTGGCCTGCTGTTTGAGCTCTTTGAGTTCAGAGATGATGTCTCCTGCCTCTGATTGTGCCTGTTGCAGGATCTCACTCGCTCGACGTTTAGCTTTTTGAATGATCTCACGGTTGCGTTCTACCACCTCAGCTTCTTTTTCTGCGAGTTTAATCGCTCTCTCCTCAGATAACTTCTCTAAATCAGCGATCTGTTCCTTGAGATCCGCGATGACTTTATGTGAATTTTCTAGTGCCTGCAACTGAGATTCTAGCTCCTGTTTCTCCCCTGCTAACAAGCATTTGGCAGCAGTGATGATCTCTTCTGGCAAACCTAATTTCTGTGATATCAACAGGGCATTACTGACGCCGGGTACACCTAATAAGAGTCTATAAGTGGGACGTAAGGTCTCTGTATCGAACTCACAACAAGCATTGATGACACCAGGACGATTGAGAGCATAATTTTTGAGTTCAGGATAGTGAGTAGTGGCGATGATTTCACTTTTTTGTTGCAGGAAAAAGTCGATGATAGCCATCGCCAGAGCCGCGCCTTCAGCAGGATCTGTACCTGCTCCTGGCTCATCGAGCAACACCAACGAATTGTGATCAGCTGTCTCGATAATTTTGATCAAGGCAGTCAGGTGTGCAGAAAAGGTACTGAGATTCTGTTCGATACTCTGCTCGTCACCGATATCTGGCAAAACTTGTGTAAAAACACGTACCTCTGATTCTTCTGCCGCTGGTATCAGCAGGCCAGCTTGAGCCATCAACACGAGCAATCCACAGGTTTTGAGGCTGACAGTCTTACCGCCGGTATTCGGACCTGTGATCATGATGGCTGTGAACTCTCTGCCTATTTCGATGTCGATGGGCACAACTTGACTGCTATCGATCAGAGGATGGCGTGCTTGTTTGAGTACAGTGCCATGCTCAGTTAGTTTCGGCTTGATACATCGCAACTCACTGGCGAGCAGAGCCTTGGCTTGTACGAAGTCGATGTCGGACAAAACTACTTGATCGCGTAAGATGGTAGTACTTTCAGCCGCCAGGGCTTCACTCAACATCTTACAGATGCGATACATTTCTTTTTCTTCAGCAAGTTTTAGCTCACGGATTTTATTGTTTAATTCCACCACCGGCATGGGCTCAATAAACACCGTAGCACCGGAAGAAGATGTGTCATGAATGATACCAGGGATGGATTTACGGCTATCTGCTTTAACTGGTACTACATAACGATCTTGACGAATGGTCACTACTGCATCAGATAGATGTTCCGCCTGACGCTTGAGGATGGATTCTAATTGAGCTTTGATGCGCTCTTGTGCCGTCGCAATATTGCGGCGAATGGCGAATAATTCAGGTGTAGCACGGTCATAGATCTCGGTTTCTGAGGCGATGCATTGATCGATGCGTTCACATAGATGGTGCAGCGGATTTAAGAGCTGAATTTGACTGATCAAGTAGTTAAAGGGATTACTCTGTTCATTCGATCGTTGCAGCTGTTGTAACGGATCACGTTCGCGTACAAAACGTTGAGCTTGGGACAATTCGTCCTGGTGCTCGATGAGATCCTTGGGCAGGTAGGAATATGCTCGGTCTACCGAACGCAAAAAACGATAGAACTGCAATAATTCACGGCAATCTAATACGCCACCTGCCGCCAAAAAATTGAGATGTTCGCTGATATCTTCACAACCTTCAAGCGGTATACTGCCATGCTCGGTGATGATATCGAGAGCATCTGCGGTCTCATCTAAAAGACGTCGACAAACTGCTAGCTCAGTCGCTGGTGACATATCTAGACATAGTCTACGACCTCCGAGCGTTTTGGCATAAACTACCAATTTTTGCTGGATCTTGTCGAATTCCAATATATGTAATGCAGACTGAGCTATCATTTGAAAGTTAGTATTTTCTATTCTAGCGTGACAGTATGCTAGCTGTTTTCAGAACTTCAGCCGAGACATTTTTCTGCATACTCAAAGCTTCTGCTAGATCCATGTCAGTGACCTGTCCATCACGCAAAATCACAGCGCGATTGAGGCGTTTTTCGACTATGCACTCCACTGCGTGCTTACCCATCATGGATGCCAAATAGCGGTCACGGAAATTGGGATTGCCGCCACGCTGTACATAACCTAGTACGGTAGCACGTGCTTCGATGCCAGTCTCTGCTTCAATGCGTTCAGCTACTTCTATTGATTGACCTGCACCTTCAGCTACGATCACGATGTAGTGTCGTTTATTGCGATTGCGTGCGGTCAAAATCTTACGCACGACATCCTTGTCGAAATCGATGGGTTGTTCGGGGATCAACACGATCTCAGCGCCAGTGGCAATGCCGGTGTTGACTGCTATGTATCCTGCATGTCTACCCATAACTTGGATGACGCTACAACGCTCGTGTGAAGATGCCGTATCACGCAATTTGTCGACGGCCTCGATCGCAGTGTTGAGAGCGGTATCAAAACCTATGGTGTACTCAGTACAGGCGATATCGTTGTCGATGGTGCCTGGTACAGTGATCACTGGAATACCTGCTTTTGATAGATCCAAAGCACCTCGATAGGTTCCGTCACCGCCGATGGCGACTAGAGCATCAAGACCAAAAACACGGCACATGTTGGCGGCGCGCTCCACCCCTTCAGGGCTCTTGAATTCTTCGCTGCGCGCTGTCATCAAGAATGTACCACCACGATGGAGCATATCAGATACTGAACGGTCTGTGAGCTCGATCATGTCACCTCTGCTGAGGCCATGATAACCACGGTGGATACCCATCACCTGCATGCCATGAAAGATACCTGAACGTGTGACTGAACGAATTACACCATTCATACCAGGGGCATCACCACCACTTGTCAAAACACCAATACATTTTATTTCGCTCATAGACTTCTCCTATCTGTTGATCTTTTGTAATTTTAGCACATCTGTCTGCAGATAAGAGTCAGCGTAATCAGTCAATAATTGTTTGAACTCTTGCGGAGAAATAGACTGAACTCGATAGGAATCGACCATCTCTCTCTCCTCAGAAAAACCGACTAAAATACCTATTCGCCGTATCTTCAACTCTTTAATCAGACAATCTATAAATGCATATTCACTCTCATCGCCATTCATAGCGAACAATTGATGTCCAATACGGTAATGAGCAATAGTTTGAAATTCGCTGAATGATTTATCGCAAGCAGTATCAGCGACATATTCTGAATCGCGACGTGTCCGTGTCAGCACTGCGGCAAAATGTCCTTCACCAGCATGTAGATGCGGAAATAGACGATAGCAGCGCTTGACTTCTGGACAATCAGCCAGCGGTATACCATCTGCAACAACTCGCTTCAAATTTTTATCTTCCAGCAAGTCAAAATCGGGGTGTTCATTCAAGAAACGGGCTATCTGTGCCTCATTCTCAGCTATGGAGAAAGAACAGGTCGAATATACTAAAGTACCGTCCACCTTCAATAGTTTGGCACCTTCGCTTAATAGTTCGTACTGTAATTCATGCAATTGGCGGTGGTTGAGTTGCTTCCAATTGATTCGTGCTCGCTTGTTTTTGCGAAACATGGCTGAACCGCTACAAGGTACATCGAGCATAACTCTATCAAACGATTGTTCGCCCACACGTACCAACTCTGCGATCTCATTGTTAGCGACCACGATATTACTGGCACCTACCTGCTCTAGATTTACCAACAGTGCTGGTAGACGTTTGTATTCATACTCATTCGCCAGCAACAAACCTCTGTTCTGCAAATGATTTGCGATGGCTATACTTTTGCCTCCGGGCGAAGCACAGACATCGATCACTCGCTCACCAGGTTTTGAGCCTAAGAGAGTCGCAGGCAACATGGCAGCTGGATCTTGAAAATAAAAATAACCTCGGCGATATAGTTCGCTTTTTCGCCAGTGTTGATATTCTGTAGACGATAGAGCGTATCCCTCTGCCCAGGGAATAGATTCTCCGCTAGTGAGCAAGGATGCTAAATCTGCACGCATAGAGTCAGGGTTATCGCGTAGGTTTTGTACAATGAAACCATTCTCAGCAGGTTGATCTAAACTTTTTAAAAACTCTTCACAACTGCCCAACTGTCGGGAAACATCGGCATCTGCCGATGCCATCTCCCAGAGTTTATGTATCTCTTTAACAAAGGCTTTGGGGATTTGTGGTGTTTTTTGTCTGGTCATAGTTCGAGTATATCCGCAGCTGCGAATACAGCTCGCTTGATGGTTTCGCTCTCTAACGGTGAGGCAAAACCTGCACGTTTCAACCGCTGTAAGAGCGGCGTGGCTGGATGACTGAGCCAAAGATTATTGAGTTTTTTCTCCAAGTGATTACGCCGATCGTAATGTGGCATCTCTGCTAACAAAGTTATGAGAGCCAGCACTCGGTGCAGAGAACTATAGGCGGACAAGAGACTATTGACTTCTAATTGCCAGGCTTTGCCTTCAGCAAAATAATTGTCTAATGCGAATTCACTATCAGGAAAATATTTCGCATAGACGCTCTGCCAGATCTGATCGACTTCCAACGGTATATTCCCAAACTCATATAGATGATCCTCAAACTCATCTATAGCCAACAGTTCACTGGCACGACATAGTTCTTTGCAGAGCATGGAGTCGTTGTATAGATTAGCGGCATTGGTATCATCATTGAAAAACCACGCTGAATAGCGTCCACCGATATAGGCCATTATCAGTGCAGATAATTCTTTGATCATATGCGGCTGCTGTATATATCTTTGGTCAGGGAAATTGAGCATGGCTGAGACATCGGCCAGAGCATGTCCACAGTTAGCGAATAGTTGTTGAACACTGCTGGCATCTTTACTGTGCGGCAAATGTAAAAAGACCAGAGGAATCTGCGGAATAACTGAGGATTCTTCTCCTAACCAAAAAGTCATCTCCGCAGCTTCAGTGAAATTACCTCGCTCTAGATGAACGAGGAAACTTTCTGACGCATCGCCCAATATGGCACGTAACACAGGCAAGAATTTCTGATGCGTATCATTGCCAGGGACAGTATTCAATATCGCTTCAGGTAAAAATAACATCCGCTCAGCATAGCTGCATTTTTCGAGGCGAAGACTGCGTTGTCGAAGAATCTCTGCTACCACCGGTTTCAAAAGTTCACCAGCTTCTTCGCGGAATTTTTTGAGTTCCTGAATGCCTAGATCACTGTGACTGCTGGTGATGGCGGTATAGGCTCGATATTGCAAATTGCCTGTCTTAGCCTGATTGGCCCGACCACTTATCATTTTGCTATAAAGTTCTAGCAACTGCTTTTGTTCAGCCAGCATGGTCTCAGCTACACTCTGATACGCCATATGGCGACGGCGTTTATCAGTCTGGCTAAAAAATTTGTCTCTATCCCAAATCGCAAATTCCTCCACACCATCGCTGAAACTCAGGCGGTAGAAAAACTGCTGGATATCGTCGATATTACGCAACTCATTGGCGATCTGTTCATGGTTTAGAGGGAATGAAGCTACAGCTTGTGCCATCAACTCTGGGGCTGGCAATATCGAAGCCAAATCAGGATCGCTCTGCAAACTGCGTAAGCGATGATATACCACCGCTTTAGCTCGTGTATAAGAAGGCAACTCATTCAGCCAACATTCGTGTTGATTCTGCAGATCGTCCTTATCTCTAGTACAAGCATATTGCAGACGGTGATATTTATAAGCAGTCTCGATCTCTGTCACTCGCTGATTGAATTCTTGCAGCAGAGCGATGACATCAGAGCTTGTTAAATCTTGTTTTTCGCGCGCCAAACTCGCTGCCAACTGGTAGAATTTGACAAAATCAGGAACAGCTGGCGGCGAAAAATCAAACATTACATCCTCTCAACTGTGGGTATAGCACAGAGTTTGAGACCATTCTCTAAGACCTGACACATGGCTGCGGTGAGCGTCAAACGAGCCTGACGCAACTCTACATCTTCGGTGTTAAGTATGGATTGATTGTGGTAGAAACGATTGAAGGAACGAGCGATGTTTAAGAGTAAACGCAGGAGATGACCAGGTTCATAGCGCTCAGCCGCTTGCTTGAGAACATCTGGATATTGAGCCAGATATTTCACCAGAGCATATTCATCATCAGCTACTAATTTGCTGAGTTCGATCTCACCTTTCTCCTGCCATTCAGCTTTGCGTAAAATACTCTTACCTCGCACTAATGTATAGAGCAAGTAAGGTGCTGTATCGCCTTCAAAATCCAAAACTTCATCCCAATCAAAGTAAATATCACGTTCGCGTCCATTATGTAAGTAAGTAAAATTCACTGCTGCCAGACCTACGGACTCAGCGATCTCTGAAATCTCTTCCTCTGAAAAATCAGGATTATTAGTGCGGATGATATTAGCTGTTTTCTCAACTGAACGATTGATCAGATCTTCTAACTTGATCACATTACCTGAACGAGTGGAGAATTCACCATCTGCGAATTTAACTGTTCCGAATGCCACATGCACACAGTTATCGGCTTTGGGGAAGCCTGCCTTTTTCAGTACTGCAAAAATCTGTTTGAAGTGATTGGTCTGAGGTAGTCCTACCACATAGATATTGCGGAAGAAATTCCACTCTTGATCACGGTAGTATACGGCCGCTAAATCACGCGAAGCGTAGATGGTAGTTCCGTCCGATTTGAGGATCAGACAGGGGTTGAGGTCAAATTCTTCGAGATTGACAACTTGAGCTCCTTCACTCTCCTCTAATAAACCAAGATCACGCAAACGATCGATCACAGCAGGAATTTTGTCTGAATAAAAACTCTCGCCATTGTAGTTGTCAAAAGTTATGCCCATGCGGTCATAGATACGCTGGAATTCCTCCAAGCTGACATCGCGAAAGTGTTGCCACAAGCGTACAGCCTCCGGATCCTTATTCTCCAACAATCTGAAATTCTCTCGGCCTTCATCCTCTAATTCAGGATGTGCTTTGGCCTCTTCATGGAACTTGACATAGCAACGGGTCAATTCAGTGATCGGATCTGCTTTGAGTGCTTCTTCATCACCCCAATGCTGCCAAGCTGCGATCAATTTGCCAAATTGTGTGCCATAATCACCGAGGTGGTTGAGGCGTATAACTTTATAACCTAAAGCTTGATAGAAATTACCTATAACTTGACCTAGTACAGTGGAAAAAGCATGACCGACATGGAATGGCTTCGCTATATTAGGAGAAGAGTACTCCACTAACACGGTCTGATCAGCCCCCATCTCTGAGTTGCCGTAATCAGCTTTTGAATCAAGGATTTCTCTGAGGGTCGAGTCGGCTACAGCTGCTCGATCGAGAAAGAAATTGAGATAAGGACCTTTGTTCTCTACACTATGCAACCAATCAGGTAGCCTCTCGTTCACTAACTGTTGCAGATTTTGGGCTATCTCCATGGGTGAACGACGCAATTCTTTAGCGAGGACAAAACAAGGGAAAGCGAAATCACCGAGTTCGCTCTGCGGGGGTACTTCTAAAGCTTTATTCAAGACAGCTACTGGAATATCACAACTGTCTGCCAGATAATCGATCAATTGTTGTCTATAATTTTTCATACTACCTCTGTTACCACAATTTATTGGGATAGATACCCTGCTCCGCTTTCTTTAACAACGCTGCCTGCACATAGGGTTTATCTTCACGATAGGTTACACCGATCCAATGTTCACTACAATTTTTGACCTCGACTTTTAATTTGCCAGCTTGGATATTGTCGTCGATCAAGCTAGGCAGGAGATATTCCCCTCTGAGCGGATTTTTCTCCAATACTTCAGTAAAATACTTGGCAAAACCTTCCGTGATCAAATCTAGCAATTCTCTGCCAAAACCCCAGCAATTCATCGATACAGGTGTATCTAGAGGCAGATGCTCTTCTGGTGAATCAGCAAAAGTGATGGCATCGCCGCTATCAGCTAGTTTCATATTGAGACGTTCGACGATCTTATACAACTCGCCGTCTTGTACAGTACAGACTCCACGTCCGACTGTTCCGTATTCACTCAAGGTGTTACCAGCTTCAAAAGCGACCATCACGCCGCAAACCTTTTCTTCCGAGCGGTAATTGCTGAGAAAATCATAGAGTTTACGAAAAGCATCAGGTCCGTAATAATCATCGGCATTGAGTACGGCAAAAGGAGCGTCTATCAAATTGCGTGCTGTCCACAACGCATGAGCAGTACCGAGTGGCTTTTCACGCTCAGGATGTAAGAGTCCTGGTTCTGGCAGATCGTTCATTCGCTGAAAGGCGTAGTTCACTTCGATGTGCGGACGCCACTTATCACCGATCAAGCGGTCGAAATCGTCTGCGAACTCCTCGCGGATGATGAATACTACACGTTTGAAACCTGCACGTATGGCATCAAATATGGTGTAATCCATCAATATCTCGCCGTTGGGGCCGACAGCGTCTAACTGCTTGAGCCCACCATAACGGCTACCCATTCCTGCTGCCAATATCACTAAAATTGGTTCTGCTTGCATTTTAACCTCTATCCTTCAAAAAACTCTCGATAAAGCGATCGCGAGCGGCGATACCTGCGTTGTCGCGTTTGTAGACACCGGCATCTTCAAGCACTTTGACGAAGACCTCGCCCACTGCTTGTTTGAGTTCACGTCTGAGATCAGCTTTTGACTCATCGCTGATGTCTGTATCCTCTACTGTACCACGAGCTAGACTGCGAAGTTGACCAGAAGTCAGTAAATCATTCACCCATTTACTGTGTGATTGAGTCAAAGGATCTGCGGCTAAACGTCGGCTGAGCTCTTCTCCGCTGTACGATTCCAGCAAAGAAGCTATCTGCTCAAGCTCCTCGGACAGACGTGCAGGTAGAACTGCTAAACCCATAACTTCGATCAAACCTATATTCTCTTTTTTGATGTGATGATATTCCTCACGCGGATGATAGATGCCCCAAGGGTGCTCAGTATCAGTGCGATTATTGCGTAGAACTAGGTCTAACTCAAAATCTTCGCCTCGACGTCTCGCTATCGGAGTGATGGTGTTGTGGGGCTCTCTGCCACTTTCAGCGTATATACCTGCTTCAGCATCAGTATATACACGCCACGCTCGCAACAACTGATCAGCTAAATCTGTGATACGCTCGGCGTCAGCACCACGCAGACGCAGAACACTGAGCGGCCACTTCACCCAACCTACTGTGATATCACTGTAGTCAGCGATCTCTACCTCACTGTCCAGCGGTGCACGCTCCATCGCAAATTGATAGCGTCCACCCTGGAAATGCTCATGCGACAAAATAGATCCACCGACTATGGGGAGATCAGCATTAGATCCTACGAAATAATGCGGCAAGAGCTCGACTATGGCGAGCAATTTGCGGAAACAACTACGATCTATTTTCATCGGGTGATGGTGGCTGTGCAAAAATATACAGTGTTCGTTGTAGTAGACATAGGGCGAATACTGTAGGAACCAACGCTCATCATCTAATACTAGATCGATTAGGCGGTGGTTGCTGCGTGCCGGTTGAGTCAGAGATCCACGATAACCTTCATTTTCGGCACAGAGCAAACACTTTGGGTATGCTGTTGACTGTACCTTGCCAGCAGCAGCGATGGCTCTAGGATCTTTCTCAGGTTTAGAGCGATTGATCGAAATATCGATGGTGCCGTATTCACTGTCTACCTGCCAACGCAAATCTTTTGCTACGCGTTGACGACGTATATAGTTGCTGGCGAGGCTCAAATCATAGTAGTAATCTGTTGCTGCTCTGACATCTTCTGCTGCCAGAGCTTGAAAACGCTCACTGACTTCGCTGGGTCTGGGCATCATCACACCCATCAACTCAGTATCGAAAAGGTCTCTGTTAGCGATGGAATCACGTGGTATCAATTCTAATTCTTCTGCTTCTAGCAACAGATCTTCCAATATATTCTCGATATCTCGTACTGGTCGCTCACAGGTTTCAGCCGTCGCTGGTTCTGGACAGTCGCTGACACCGAATTGACAGAGCAGACGATTATGGATGTAAGTGATATCACGTTCAGCAAAAAAATTATGTTGCCTGCCATAGGCTACTAATTCTAAAAGTGCACAATAACCTGCCGTGCTCAATTTGGCTCTACAATCTGACATCATCATTCTCCATTCTCTGCTCGATCATGGCTTGCTGTGAATCTAGACGAATACGACCACGGCGATCGATATGTTCATAGCTGCCATCGCTATTCAGGTAGTGAGCACGTTCAGTATCTTCCAGTTGCCTAGCCAGAATGTCTATGATTCTACTACGGCATTCAGCGTCGTCGACGGGGAACATCAGCTCGACTCTTCGGCGTAGATTTCTAGTCATCCAATCTGCACTGCTCAAGAAAACGAGCGGATCACCATTGTTGTAAAAATAGAATATTCGACTATGCTCTAGAAAACGTCCCACGATGCTGTGTACGCGAATATTTTCTGATAAGCCGACAATGCCAGGACGCAGACAACAGATACCACGCACGATCAGCAAAATCTTTACACCTGCCTGCGATGCTTGATAGAGCTTGTCTATCATTTCTTTGTCGGATAGAGAGTTCATCTTGGCGACGATGCAACTCTTCTCGCCTCGCTCTGCCAGTGCTATTTCGCGGTCGATCAAGGACATCAAGCGCTCACGCAATTGACGAGGCGCAGGCACTAGACTATGCCAGGCCTTGGGCACTGCATAGCCAGATAGCATATTGAAAAAAACTGTGGCATCTTCACCCACATCTTCTCTGCTGGTCAACAGACCTAGATCTGTATACAACTTGGCTGTTTGATCGTTGTAATTACCTGTGCCGAGATGGACATAACGCTTGATACCAGATTCTTCTCGACGCACAACCAGGGTGATCTTGCTATGTGTTTTTAGTTTCTTAACACCGTAGATAACATGGCAACCAGCTCGCTCCAGCCTCCTGGCCCAATGTATATTATTGGATTCATCGAAACGCGCCTTTAGTTCCAGCAAAACTAAAACCTGCTTGCCCTGCTCAGCTGCTTTGATCAGAGCTTCGATTATGGGAGAGTTTCCACTCACACGGTAGAGAGTCTGCTTGATGGCCAAAACGTGAGGATCATTGGCGGCTTCTTCGATCCAGCGAACTACTGGTACAAAAGATTCATAGGGATGATGCAAGAGAATATCTCGCTCTGTCAGCAATTCGAAAAGCCCACGATCACCGTTCTCCCAGGCTTCTTCAATCACGGGCGGTAGAGCTGGTACAAAAGGAGCAAATCTCAGTGCTTGTTCAGTCTTCTGTGGACGATATAACTTCGCAATTTGCGAGACGAATTTTAGGTCTAAGGGGCCTCTGATTTTAGCGATGGCTACTGGTTCTCCTAATAGGTCCACCAAAAGATCCAAAACTTCTCGCGACGCTTGCTTATCGATCTCTAAACGGATGACTTCACCGCGTCGACGTTGCTTTAATTTATCTTCAATCTCTAGTAATAGGTCATCAGTATCATCTTCTGCAATCGAAAAATCAGCGTTACGAGTTATGCGGAAACAAGTTGTTTCACGCACTGTGAGATCTGGAAACAACCGTGCTAAAAATATTTTTATCACTTCTTCGAGCAGGATAAATGAATTATCTGCAGCTGGTAGGCGGATCAGTCGAGGAAGTACTTGTGGGATCTGAATCAGAGCGAAAGGACGATATTCTCCTAACCCTACGATCTTTTCGTCCGACTCAAAGCCGACGTAGAGATAGATGCTCTGATTAGCTAAGAGCGGGAAAGGACGACTAGCGTCTACAGCTACTGGAGTCAGTACAGGAAAGATCTCTTCTTGAAAATAATCTGACAAGTATTGACGCTGAATATCGTTGAGATCGGCATCGTGTAAAAGTTCGATACCTACTTGATTGAGTGCTGGCAACAACTGGCGATTGAAGGTCGAATACTGTTTTTTGTTAAATGATTTGACGTAATCGCGTATTTCCTCAAGCTGTTGCATCGCCGTGCGATTCGTTATATCGACACTGTGAGGTGAAACATTAGCTAATTCATGCAACGAACCCACACGCACCATAAAGAATTCATCGAGATTAGAACAAGTTATCGCCAGGAAATTGAGTCTCTCAAACAGTGGATTCTCTATGTTACGTGCTTCTCCCAATACTCGCAGATTGAACTCCAACCAACTGAGTTCACGATTGATGTAGCGATCATCAGCCATCTCAATGGTGGGCTGTTGTTCGATCAAGGTCTGTGCTAAGGGGAAAAGATCTACTTCACGCATCGTATTTCTCCTGTTTTACTTTGACGGTCAAGCCATACAGATCTGCAAATACAGGCAATTCACGTTGAATGGCGTTTAATTCTAAAGAGATATTCTGTTCACTGAATAGCTTGATGTTGAGTTGATCCTTGTTGCGACGTAATTGGATCTGCTTGATCTTACGACTATGACTGGCGTCAGCAGCATTGGCTAAAACCAGTATGGACAAAAGTTTAGTCAAGCGAATCTGTTCAGCAGGTTGGAGAGCTCGATAGTATTGATCGGTATAGAAATTTCCTCGGTGCAGACGTACCAGAAGAGCGATAGTAGAGAGATCATCATCACTCATACCACTGAGTTCTACAGCGCGCAGCAAAGTGAAGCTGATATCTTGATCTTCGTACATACTGAAATATTTACCGATATTATGCAGTGTACAGGCTATCTCTAAGAGTAGACGATCATGCTGATTTAAGCGATGTAAAGACTGCAGTTGATCGAATATGCTCATCGCCAAACGCACAACTGTATTGACGTGGCGCTTGTCTGTTCGATAGCGGGAGGCTATGCGCTTAGCGCTGGAAATAGCTTCTTCGCATATTTCTGAGGACAGTACCTCCATATCTTTGATCTGCTGCAGATGATATATGACACCATCAGAAAAACTATCAGGCAACAACACCGCTCGTTCGACTCCTGTAGACAGGAGAGTTTGTTCGATGAGTGTTATGGTAGGTAGGATCAATGAGCTGTAATCTTGTTGACGCAACAATTTTTCTTCTATGCTACGACATTCGTCTATGGTCAGAGGCACAGGATATGTGGAGCCTGAATGAGTCATCTGCCAATTGTTGACGCTGGCCCCCATGATAATTAAGTGTTTGATCTCTGTTCTTTTGGCAGCAAAACTCTGAAAATGCTGGAGGTCACCAGCTACATATTCCTTGATCAAATTGACATAGTCGGAGCTGGGAGCGAGGTCGCGTAAATGTTCGCGTAGACGTAATGTTCCCAGACGCAAATTCTGCGAAAAAGATAATTCCCCCTCGAAGAACAACGACAATTGGACACTGCCATAACCTATCTCACAGATCAGCAGACCTTCCTCGGCATCAGCAGCAAAATTGGCATAACTGCTACGAACAGCCAAATGATTATAGGCCATCTCCTGGTTTTTATTGCAGAGCAACACGTCGATGCCTAGACGGCGTTTGATCTGATCACAAACTAAGTAGCGATTGCTGGCCTCAAACAACGCGGACGTCCCCAACACCACTAACTCAGTTGCAGGATATTCCTTGAGCTTTTGTTTGAATTGTTCGAGGTGATCGATCAGAGTAGCTGTCTTAGCAGCAGAGATACGACCGATTCGGTAAGTATCGCTGCCCAATGCCAGAGTACTGGAGATGCGCTCCAGTACTCTTCTTTGATCTCCCTTAACTTCTGCTACTGTGAGGGAAATCTCATAAGAACCGATATTGATAACTGCGAGATAGCGCATATTATTTATCGTCTTTTTTGCCTGTTTTATCAGAATCTTTTTTGTCTTCTTCAACTTCTTCTTTAGGGACATCACCAAAACAGATGCCTGTCTTACGAGCCGCCAAAAGTACGGGGTGATCTAGAT
>JAEWFX010000039.1 GCA_023388605.1 Bacillota bacterium | reverse complement strand
ACACCTCAAAAAAATGAGACCGTGGAAATCACGATCCCATATCATCACTCAACATCTGATCATTATTCAACATCAGATTTTTTGCTGAACAACTTTTTCTTCTCACTTGGCTCAGATTGCGGTACGCTTTCCGTTCGAGCAGATACAACTGTACCTACTGCAGACTTTTTAAAAGTTAACATAGTGTTGGCGACACTGCTGGCGATAGTGATCTCATCGTTGCTGACATTCATAACCTTACCGACAACACCGCCGATGGTGACGATAGTGTCACCGACTGTCAATTGATTTACTTGATTGCGTAATTCGCGTTCTCTCTTGCGCTGGGGACGAATAGTCAAAAAGTAGAAAATACCAAAGATTAAAATCAAAGGTAGGAATGTAATCAATGTTCCTAATAGTCCTGGTTGTTGTGCACTTGCACTGAGAGTAAGAATCATAAATTAACCTCGTTTAATTAATCATACTGCTTAGATTTTAATCTATGCACTTGATATTTACAAGAAAATTATCGCCCTAAGGCAGTAGTAGCATACTGTCACCGAAGCTGAAGAAGCGGTACTTCTGTTCTACTGCTTCTTTATAAGCTGACATCACTTTTTCATAACCATAAAAGGCTGTCACCAACATCAGTAATGTAGACTCTGGTAGATGAAAATTAGTGATTAGACCGTCGAGCATTTTGAACTTATAACCTGGATGGATGAAAATGGAGGTCTCTCCTTCTGCCGGCTCAATGAAGCCGTCATTGTCTGAAAGCGTCTCCAACACACGGCAGACTGTGGTGCCGACTGAGATCACTCTCTTGCCATCGCGGTGAGTTTTATTGATGATGTCACATGCAGCCTGATCTATCTTGTAGTATTCGCTGTGCATAATGTGTTCATCTATATTCTCAACCTTAACTGGTCGAAATGTACCCAGTCCTACATGCAGTGTCAACTCAGCGATCTCAATACCTTTAGCATGTATTTTGCTCAGAAGTTCATCTGTAAAATGCAGTCCGGCAGTTGGCGCAGCAGCTGAACCATCAAATTGAGCATATACTGTCTGGTATCGGCCTTGATCCTCTAACTTCTCATGTATGTACGGAGGCAGAGGCATAGTGCCAGCTTCTAAGAGCAACTCCTGCCAAATACCCTGATAAGAGAACTTCATCAGTCTTTTGCCATCTTCTAAGATGTCGACCTGTTTGCAACTCAGACGTCCTGGCAAAAAATCAATGTCTGTCTGATCCTTTACTCTTCTTCCCGGTTTGACTAAAGTCTCCCAGAGATCATCTCCATGTGACTTTAATAGCAACACTTCAATATTAGCGCCAGACCCTCTCTTGACACCGTATAAACGTGCAGGGATTACCTTAGTATTGTTGAGAACTAGGCAATCACCTTTTTCCAGATAATCTAAGATATCACTAAAATGTTTATGTTCAATTTCGCCGTGATTCAAGACCAATAGACGAGAACTATCACGCTGCTTTAAGGGAGTTTGAGCGATGAGTTCTTCTGGCAAATCATAAGCATAACTGGAGGTTTTAGAGAAATCTATCATCTTTCACTCTCCTCTTTTACTTTTGACAACCACATCTTTTTTATCGCCTCCGATGTTGGGAAATCGCTGAGGGCGCGCGCTGCATAAAGCAGACGTTTGGCCTGACGTCCACGTTTCCTGAAATCTAATTGCTCACGCCAATGTTTTTTGTCTTCCTTTGTCAGAGGGGGTAAAAGACCAAAGTTTGCATTCATCGGCTGAAAATCTTGATTAGTGCAACGCACATAATCACTGAGACCACCGAGCATAGTCGTTGCTGGATAAGTCTCAACATCTACATCAATACTATCAGAGATCATTCTACTGATCGTTTTGCCGACCACAAGACCGGAAGCAGCAGATTCTATATATCCCTCGACACCGGTAATTTGTCCAGCAAAAAACAAATTATGAAACTGTTTAGTACGAAAATTTGCTCGCAATACCTGTGGTGAATTGAGGAAGGTGTTACGATGCATCACTCCATAACGTGCAAATTTAGCTTCGGCCAAACCGGGGATCAAACTAAAGACGCGTTTCTGTTCTGGAAAGGCCAGATGAGTTTGAAAACCTACTAAATTATAGAGATCACCAGCAACATTTTCCTTACGTAATTGGACACATGCATAGGGTTCTTTACCCGTTTTGGGATCAGATAAACCTACTGGTTTCAAAGGTCCAAACCTCATCGTATCTTCGCTTTGACGAGCTAATTCCTCGATTGGCATGCAACCAGAAAACAATGACTTACGATCAAATTCTTTGACTTCAGCACAACGGGCAGTTATCAATTCTTCAAGGAAATGCAGATATTCTTCACGAGTCATCGGACAATTCAGGTAATCAGCTGTACCTTTATCGTAGCGTGACTGCCAGAAAACTCTATCCATATCTATACTCTCTGCATACACTATCGGAGCAGCTGAATCAAAGAAGAATAAGCTCGAACTGCCCAACTTCTGTAAAATAGATTGATATAGTCCATGATCGGTCAAGGGACCAGTGGCGATAATAGTAATACTCTCGTCACTCAACACCTCGTCGATATGATCAATCTTGCGTCTAATCACTGTCAGATTAGATATGCTGCATACTTTTTCTGTAATTTGCTGACCGAATAGATGGCGATCAACAGCTAAGGCACTGCCCGCAGGTACACGCGTACTGTCTGCCACCTTCATAATCAAAGAATCTTCAATGCGCATTTCAGCTTTAAGTAAGCCTACGCCATTAGTCAAAGAGTCTGAACGCAGAGAATTACTACAAACTAGTTCAGCGAAATAATCTTCATGATGTGCTGGTGTATAGGTATGAGGCTTCATCTCATACAGATAGACGGGCACGGGTAAATGACGTAGTTGCCAAGCTACTTCGCAACCTGCTAAGCCAGCACCGACTATGTTTATTTTACTTATCATCTTTTTTCTTGCGCTTGGTCTGTGAACGTGGACATTCACTATTGCTACAAATTATGTATTTATCTATATTTTCAGGCTTGATTTTATCTGGCTTAGCATAGGGTTTGTAGACCATATAGCTACCGCATTCAGGGCATTTTTTATCTTTGACTGGCAGAGTCCAAGAAATAAACGAACAATTAGGATCACTACCCTTCTGATCGCAGACATAGAATGTCTTTGATCTCTTTTTACGCGTTTGTTTCATCAATAGTCCTGAACCACAGAGCGGACAAGTACCATCGACTGGATGTTCGATCGGGCGGGTATAATCACAATCTGGGAACCTATTACAAGCTATAAATTTACCGTAACGTCCCTGTCGATAAACTAATTCACCTTCACCACATTTAGGACAGACTTCGCCAACTTTTTCCTCTTCCTTTGCAGCAGCCTTAATCTCGGTATCAGCAGCTAAAATCTGTTGATGGAAAGGTGGGTAAAACTTCTCGAGGACATCTACCCATGCCAATTTACCCATCTCCACATCGTCTAACTGATTTTCTATGTCAGCAGTAAAACTGGTATCAACAATATTGGGGAAATATTGCTCTAGCATATCTGTGACACGCAGACCTAATTCAGTAGGATATAAAGTCCTACCTTCTTTTTCAACGTAATTACGATTCTGTATAGTAGAGATGGTAGGAGCGTAAGTCGACGGACGACCGATGCCTAACTCCTCCATAGCCTTGATCAAGCTAGCTTCAGTATATCTGCCAGGTGGCTGAGTAAATTTTTGCTCTGGGATGAGCTTATTTAATTTAAGACTCTCACCTTCGATTATTTCAGGTAGATTATCATTGTGCTCATCAGATTCTTGTTCTTGCACATAACCGTACTGCTTCTTCCAACCGGGAAACTTCAGTACTTCACCACTCACTCTAAAAACTTTGTCATTGTCGCTGATAATATCCGCGCGTTGAGTATCATAGACGGCTGCCACCATCTGTGAAGCGATGAATCTATCCCAAATGAGTGAATAAAGTCTATGTTGTTCCGGTGGCAGAGCTGAACGCAACTTGTCAGGCGAGAGATCAAAATGGATGGGACGAATACACTCATGTCCATCTTGTGCAGCTTGACGATTACGATAGAATTGCACTTTAGCAGGTAAATACTCTTCACCGTGCTCAACACTTATATAATTCCTAGCTTCATTTGCCGCCTCAGGAGAAATACGCACCGAGTCAGTACGCATATAGGTGATCAGCGAAGTAGTGCCGATATCAGGTAAATCCACACCTTCATATAATTGCTGAGCTATGCGCATAGTCCTCTGCGCAGAGAAACCAAAACTACTGGATGCTTGCTGTTGCATTGTACTGGTAGTAAAAGGTGGTGCAGCAGTTTTCTTGCGTGGCTTCTTCACCAATTTGGCAACGTGAAGAGTACGCCCAGAAAGTTCTGTAATAAGCTGGTTTACCTCATCTTCATTAGATAACTTATGCTTACTCGCCTTACCGTTCTTCCATTCACCATAATACTTACAATTAAAGGTCTGTTTATCTTGTTTTTCTACGTTAGCAGTCAGCAGCCAATATTCTTCAGGTTTGAAATCTGTGATCTCTCGCTCACGTAAAACTAAAAGACGCACAGCGACAGACTGAACTCTACCAGCAGAGAGATCTTTACTGATTTTCTCCCACAACAAAGGGCTCAGCTCATAGCCGATCAAGCGGTCGAGAATACGTCTAGCCTGCTGAGCATCAACTAAATTCATATCTATATTACGAGGTTTATCTACAGCAGAGCGTATGGTAGATGCTGTTATTTCATTGAATACCACACGACAATCTTCATTAGGATCCAGTTTGAGCAGATGGCTGAGATGCCAAGCTATAGCTTCACCTTCACGATCAGGGTCTGTTGCGAGTAAGACACGATCGGCCTTGCTCTGTTTCTTCTTGAGGTCACTTACTACATTAGCTTTACCGCGCATCGTAATGTAGAGCGGTTTAAAATTGTTTTTGACATTTACACCCAGAGCCGACGCAGGTAAATCACGAATATGACCTACTGAAGCAGTCACAATATAGTCTTTACCTAGATAACGGCCGATGGTCTTTGCTTTTGCTGGCGACTCTACAATCACTAATGTCTTAGACATGTTTACCCCTAAATTTAATTTCTAGGGTATATAAAAACAACAAAATATCTTTATGTCAATATTTTTCTATATACAATGATCGAGTTAGTTCTCCTACTATTTATGAGCTTTAGCCAATAATTTATGAATTACATGCCCTGTGTCCATTCTCTGTCAGACGATAAAAACCTGAACTCCTTTCAATAAGATTTAGTAAGCGCAGATAGGACAATTGCATCTGTACTTCTTCGTAGTCTTGCTGTAGATAGGCTACGATTTCTTGCAAATCAGGATTGGTGGATTGAATAAAAGTCAACAGCTGAAAATATTCATCACTACTAGCTGGCAGTTGCTCGTAGAGGCTGTGAAAATCATACAGTATACGTGCTCCCTGTTCTATTAACTTATGACAACCCCGCGCTTTCGATATATATAGAGAATTAGGGACAGCCCATACTTCTTTTGCTTGCTCCGCAGCGAAATTGGCAGTGATCATGGTACCGCTCCTCTCACCGGCTTCCGTGATAACTACGTGCTGAGCGATCCCACTCAACAAACGATTACGTGCAGGGAAATTCTGTCTTCTAGGCGATGTTCCCGGCATGAATTCAGACACAATACAACCATTACACAGTATCTGTGAGTAAAGTTCCCTATGCAGTTTGGGATAGCAGACATCTACACCTGACCCCAGTATCGCTATCGTCTTTAGATCGTTATCCAAGGCAGCTTTATGTGCCAAAGCATCTGTCCCCATCGCCATGCCGCTTACAATAGTCGGCTTACGTCGCTTCAGATAATTGACGAGATCCTTAATAACCTTTGCACCATAGGGAGTTTCATGGCGTGTACCAATGATGCAAATTATTGATCTACTATTCAAAACTGATACATCACCGCGCACAAATAAAATAGTCGGTGGATTGAAAATATATCGCAAAGCCTCAGGATAGTGACGCGAAGTGATCGGCACTACCATTATTGGATATTCCTCATCTAAATGACTGCTTAATTTTTTATCAGATACAAGTGGATAAGTATCTGTATGTAGTTCTTTGTCAATAGGAATCTCTGTCAAATCATATTCATTGTATTTTGCATATCCTATGAGTCCATCATGCTGTTCTAAAAGTTTTTCCCTCTCTTGATTAGTGTGCATATATAGATGATTTGCTAACAATTGCCTACAAGCGTCATCATATACGTAGACACCTTCCATATTGTTCAAATTCACCTACACCTCCAATTGCTGGTAATAATAACTGGCCAATAAGATATGTTTAGCTAAAATTTTCTCGCTGCAATCCCAGTCTGCACATGTACGGGAGACTTTGAGCAATGAAGAAAAATTTCTAGCAGTCAGACTATTATCGGCAATAACTTGATCAAGTAGTTTTTGACTAGCGGCATCGAACTTACAGATCTCAGACAGATATCTGCTATCTATATCTGCATTCAGTCCACGCCCGTCTCTACTGATTGTCAGATTACGTTTTTGCTGAAATTCACGGCATTGTTTGATATGTTCCCTTTCGTTATTTAGATCTAAATCTTCATAACTTGAAAATATCTCGAACAACTGTTGTGTTTTTAGGCTGTCCATCACAACAGTCAATTGAAAACGATCGAGTAATGGCCCACGAATCTTCTGTAGATAACGCTGTACTGCTTCCTGCGAACATGTACACTTGTGTGAACGATCTAAAGCAAATCCACAAGGACAAGGGTTGGTTGCCGCTACTAACAGAAAATCCGCCGGATAATCGGCTCTGCCTCGCTGTCTGCGCAAATGAATATACTTTTCTTCTAATACCTCTCTCAACGCAGCTAGACAAGCTGGTGAAAATTCGCATAATTCATCTAAGAATAAAATGCCATTGTGAGCCTTACTACACAGACCTGGTTGCGGAATACTACCACCACCCATCAGAGCAGCAACTGTCGTGCTATGGTGTGGAGCAACATACGGAGGCCTGCCTGCAAACATAACCTCATCATCTCCTTCAGAACAGTAACTGTAGATTTCACGAACTTCTCTCAGTGATTGCTCATCCAGTGCCGGCATAAGATATCTAGCATTATGTGCTAGTGAGGATTTACCACAACCAGGTGAACCGATCATCAGCATAGGGTGATTGCCTGCAATCGCTATGCTCATGGCAAACTTAGCACTCTCTTGACCGATAACGCGTTTAAGTTTGACTTCAGTTTCAGCAGATTTTATAGATGCATCGCCTGCAACTTCAGTAAGTACTGTCTTGCCTGCCAACACCGAAACTGCTTCTGAGAGATTAGAGACACCTATCACTTCTAAGCCATAATTGCCATTAATAGCAAGACGAGCTTCTGCTAAATTTTCTGAAGGAACCACCGCTCGTTTTATGCCAAATTCTTTTGCCCTCACCAATGCGGCTAAAACTCCACGCACTGCACATAATTGACCCGTCAAATCAAACTCCCCACAAATCAAAGTTTCGCTAAGAAAATTCTCACTTATCTTTATTTGATTGGAAGCACAAAGAATTAAGATAGCTAAAGGCAGATCGTAGCCAGCACCTATCTTTTCACAATCTACAGGTTCAATACGTCCGATCAATCTACTGCGTGGCAATTCATAGGCATTAAGTTTGAGAGATGACATCACTCGCTGCAGAGACATCTGAGTCTGTTGATTTCGCAAACCACTGATATTCACTGAGAATAATCCTGGTAAAATCGATAGCTGGAATTTTGCTGGACGCACCTCTCCTGCTGTCAGAATGATGGTATTAATTTCTGCAAATCGTTCTTTCATAAATGCAGTGTATGGTAAAAAGCCTTGCTGCAAATATCCGATTATGTCGAAATAGGTCGATTTATGTCGAAAAATGTCAAAATATCGCAATTACTTTTTAGCTTTGATATAGTTAGCCCAGAAAAAGATAATATTTGAGGTATACATGAATATAGGAATTGTCGGATTACCCAATGTCGGTAAGAGCACTTTGTTCAACGCTATAACTATGGCAGGTGCTTCAGTCGCAAATTATGCTTTCTGCACCATTGATCCCAATGTTGGTATCGTCAATGTCCCAGATGCTCGCCTAGATTTTCTCGCTGAGATGTACAGCCCAGAAAAATTCACACCTGCTGTAATCGAATTTGTCGATATAGCTGGGCTAGTACGTGGTGCTAATAAAGGTGAAGGTTTAGGCAATAAATTTCTTGGCAATATCCGTGAGACAGATGCCATATTACATGTCGTCCGTTGTTTTGAAGATCCAGATGTCATCCATGTTGACGGTGCCCCCGATGCTCGCCGCGATGTAGAGACTATCAACCTGGAATTGATCCTTTCTGATCTCGAGTACTTGGAGCGTAGAATTCAAAAGGTCAGCAAACAAGCTAAAGCCGGACAAACTCCTCAACTTAAAGCAGAGTTATCTTTTCTCTCCGAATTGAAAGGTCATTTAGAAGCAGGTAAAACAGCTAGAACCTTCCCCTTAGAAGAATCACAGCAAGAGTTTTTACGGGATTTATTCTTGCTATCACTGAAACCAGTACTCTATGTAGCCAATGTCTCAGAAGATGATCTCGATGGTAATAATCCGCAAGTTGCTGCCTTGCGCGAATTAGCAGATGCAGAGAATGCTCCTATAGTAGTTATATCTGCTGCCATCGAAAACGAAATACGCCAATTGGATACCGAGGAACAAAGAGAATTTTTGTCTGATCTCGGACTTTCTGAGAGTGGTCTCGATAAAATCATCACTGCCAGCTATAAATTGTTGGGTTTGATCTCCTTCTTGACTGCTGGCCCCAAAGAGGTACGAGCCTGGACCATCACCGCTGGCAGCACAGCTCCACAAGCCGCCGGTAAAATTCATTCTGATTTTGAACGTGGTTTCATACGTGCAGAAATCGTTGCTTTTGAAGATCTTAAGCGTCTAGGTTCGATGCAAGCTGTCAAAGAAAAAGGCCTGTTGCGCTCAGAAGGTAAGAGTTATGTCATGCAGGATGGCGACGTCACTCTCTTCCGCTTCAATGTCTAGGTGAATGATGTTTATTATCGGTGTAACAGGAGGTATCGGTAGCGGCAAGAGCACAGTTGCGTCCATCCTACGTTCAGCAGGTATAGATGTTATCGATGCCGATCAAATTTCGCATACAGTAACTGAACCTGGCGGTTCAGCAATAGCTGAGATACTAGCTCTATTCGGCTCAGGGATCTGTGACGAAAACGGTGATATAAACCGTAAAAAATTGGCTGATATAGTATTTTCTAATCGTCAAAAACTCGACCAACTATCTATGATTATCCACCGTGAAGTCATATATGAAATCAGTAAACGCATCGATGATTTTACTAAAGCTGGCAAAAAAGTTTTAGCTCTAGATGTGCCCATCCCTGTAGAACATGGTTTTATCGATCGTTGCAACACTATTTGGGCTGTGTATGCTCCCCTAGATCTTCGTCTAGAACGACTACAAGCAAGAGGTATCTCAGGCGAAGAAGCCAAACGTCGAATCGATATGCAGCTGACACGCGAAGAATTCCAAAAATTGGCTGATCATGAAATAATAAATGATGGTGACTTTGAGAACTTACACCTACAAGTCCATAAACTTTTAGTCGCTGAATTACAAGCAAGAGGTATATCATATAACTCTTAGAGATGAATATAAATACTAACAATATATAAAGAGAGGTCACATGAAAAAATCTAAATACACACCAGATGGCAAACTCAGACAGACTGAAGCTCCTGTTCAACCTGTATCACCAAAAAGGCCGTCTCAAGCACCGACAGCAAACAATTGCCCTCCTAGAAAACAGGCACCTTTTCAATCATTGGACAAACCTCGGGTAACTCCTACACCTTCTGCTTTTGCAGCTAAACCTGCTTCTGCGCAGAATCGCAGACCAGTAAAATCTACAGAAAACACACGTCCATCTAAACCCAAGAAGAAAAAGAATAAAATTTTCAACATCATTCTTGACATCTTGATTGTCGTAACTATCCTCGGTGCGATCTATATGTATGTCGAACCGATCATTCGCAGTAAAAATCAAGATCGCGAAGAAAAACGGGTTATGTCAGATTTTGACAGTTTCTTAAACAGTGCTGAAAACAATGGTTTAATGGTCGCTAGTGTGGGCAAAAACTCTAAGCCCGTACCAGGTGAAGCTTATGAATATGAAGGAGATTCACTGACAGTTCCTGAGCCTGAACGCGATGAGGACGGTAACATCATCCTACGTTATGAAGGACGTATCATCATGCCTGATACCAAAATCATGACATTACTGGCAGCTGACGATTCTCTCCATGCCCTCCGTTACAGTGCTGGACATCACAACACTACTCCTGGCATCGATGAAAAAGGTAGAACTGTTATTCTCGGCCACAATTTTCACGATCGCGGCCGCGTCTTCTCACGCCTCGACGAAGTTAAAGTCGACCACAAGATCTATGTTGACTTTTTGAAAGATCGCAAACGCTATATATACAAGGTTTATAAGACAGATAAAATACCTGCTGCTGATCTTCTCACACGTGTCGAAGAAACATCTAAAGAGAATGAGATTATGTTAGTTACTTGTGGTGATGAGTATATCGATGGTGCTGCCGCCTATCGCCTCTTAGTCTATGCAAAGCTCGACAGCAAAATAGATATACCAGCAGATGCAAAATTCACAGAATAAAAAGAAATCTCGAATATAAAATAGCCCCGATCGGGGCTATTTTTTTGAGTATTTCATTCAATAAAACAGTTATCGTTATTATTCACCAAAAATCTCGTCGAGATTCAAGTCTGAGAGAACCTCACGCAAAATAGCTACCTCTTCATAACTCAGGGTAATTCCTTTACCCATACGAGTATGGTCGCTATTCCAGTCACGTAAATCAAGTTTGGGTGCATTATTATTCCATTTCACCAAATTTAACTCACGTGTCCAACCAGAACGATTGCTGCCTAATTCTCCATAATTCTCTAAGATTTCGTAAGTGATCTGTGATTTCTTGTCAGCCATAATAACTCCTTTAATTGATAGGTCTTGCTTCTACCTGCCAAATGTCTTTGGCGTATTCTGAAATAGTACGATCTGAACTGAAGTGGCCGCTCAGACAAATATTATGCCAGCACATCTCCGCCCACTTGTTCTGATCTTTATAAGCTTGATGAGCTTCTTCACGACGTTGTCTATAGGCTGCAAAGTCGCCTAATAGATAGTAGACATCAGCTTTTTCCCATGAACTACCATGTAATAATGCATGATACAGATCATTGAACATACCGCTGCCATTGTCATCTACTGGGCCATTCACCAGGGTATCCACAACTTTTTTCAGCCCAGGGATATTATTGTACTGCCACTGTGAATTGTAGTATTCCAAGGTTGGCTTCATATCCTCGATCTTGCTTCCGAACATGAAGCAATTCTCTTCCCCAACCATGTCACAAATCTCAAGATTTGCTCCGTCATAAGTACCTAAGGTCAAAGCACCATTCATCATGAATTTCATGTTACCGGTACCGGAGGCTTCTTTACCCACTGTGGAAATCTGCTCAGAAATATCTGAAGCAGGGAAAATCTTCTCGGCATAGGAAACGTTGTAGTTGTGCATGTATACAACTTTCATAACATCATTGACATCGGGATCATCATTGATGATGCGTGCCAATTCATTGATGAATTTAATCACTGCTTTAGCTCGGAAATAACCTGGTGCTGACTTGCCACCGAATAAATAAGTTACCGGTGTAGTAGACTTTTTCAGTTCAGGATTTTCCTTGAGTCGATAGTATTGGTCTAAGATCAAGAAAGCATTGAGCAATTGACGTTTGTATTCATGTACACGTTTTACCTGAACATCAAAAATTGTGTTGGGATCGATGGTGATACCTTCTTGCTTTTTGATTAACTCAGCTAGAGAGACTTTATTCTTGTATTTAATATCTTGTAGTCGTTTCTGCACTCTAGGATCTGTAGCATACTTGTCGATTTTCTTGAGCTCTTCGAGATCCTTGACCCAGTTTTCACTGCCTGAGAGCTCAGTGAGTAATTTAGACAACTCTGGGTTGCAAGTGCGCAGCCAACGACGCGGTGTTACACCATTTGTCTTGTTGTTGAAGCGTTCTGGCCAGATATCGTTGTAGCCGCCAAAAGTATCATTCTTGATAATATTGCTGTGAATTTCAGCTACACCGTTGACAGAATAAGATACGTATACAGCCATGTTAGCCATGTGCACTTGATTGTTATGCACGATGGACAGATGTTCGATTTGATCGTTAGGCATGTTGCGCTCAGTTAATTCACTGCGCAAGCGATGATCTATCTGGTAGATGATATCGAGTATACGCGGAAATAAAAACTGCAAAATGCTGATATCCCAACGCTCTAAAGCCTCTTGTAAAACTGTATGGTTAGTGAAGGCAAAAGTCTTGCTGGCCACGGCAAATGCTGCATCAAAATCCATACCGTGTTCGTCCATCAACAGACGCATCAACTCAGGGATAGCTAGTACAGGATGTGTATCATTCAACTGTATGGCATTGAACTCAGCGAAGCGACTGTATTCTTCACCATGAATCTCCTTAAAGCGACGTAAAATATGCTGTAAGGACGCAGACACAAAGAAATACTGTTGGCGTACACGCAGTACTTTACCATCATATGAAGTATCGTTGGGATAGAGCACACGATAGATGTCATTGACACGGTTGCGTTGGATCACAGCGTCGTCGAAACGCTGAGAGTTAAAGAGATTGAAATCGAATTCTTCTGCTGGTTCAGGCTTCCACAAACGTAAGGTATTGATATTATCAGTACCAAATCCAGTGATGGCTAAGTCATAAGGCACGGCGTATACATCGAAATCAGAATAGTGAACTAGAACTTTTTCGCCACATCTACGTGCATGGAAAGGATAGAGATCTTCCATCCAGGCATCGGGGTATTCTTTTTGGAAACCATTTTCGATTTCTTGACGCAACAGACCATAGCGGTAAAGGATGCCGTAACCTGTCACAGGAAGATTTAAGGTAGTACAAGAGTCTAAAAAACAGGCAGCCAAACGACCGAGGCCACCATTACCTAGACCAGGATCGATCTCAACTTCTTCGAGCTCAGCTAGATTAAAACCAAATTCCTTGACCACATTAGCCACTGTCTCATACAGTCCCAGATTGACCAAGTTGTTCAGAAGACTACGTCCTACCAAAAACTCAGCAGAAAAATAGTGTGCCTGGCGACCACTGATATATTTTTCACGACTCTTTTCCCAATTAGGAGTCAAATACTGCATGACACAGAGCGAAAGTGCTGTCCAAAACTCCCGTACTGTCGCGGATTTGCTGGATTTACCATAAACACCAGCTAGATAATTCTCTATATTCTCTCTCAATGCTTGTTCTTTCATTTCTTCCTCATCTGTACATCATCAATTAATCGATAAATTAAATTCTAGCTCTTTTTAAACGTGCTTAACTAGTATAACAAATCAAATAGAAAAACAATTGTTTTTGACATATTTCGACAGTTTAGACATATTTCGCCCCTTTTATTCTTTTGCGGCACTATAGAGTAAAACTATGGACATGTATTACCGAATCATATATCTCACTCTTTGGTTATCTCTAGCAATCTTTGATTGCTGCTACTATCGTCTGCCCGATAGGATACTTATCCTCACCTTGTTGATTGGTCTAAAAAGAGCTAGCCCATCTAATATAGCGACAATATCGCAAAATTTTTGGTCGATCTCCCTTGTTTATTTAAGTATTTTCTCGTTGTACTTGATCTGTGAAGCATACGGAATATTTTTATTCGGCCTAGGCGATCTCAAGATGCTAGCTATCACCCATCTTCTACACGGATGGCAAGTAACTTACACTAGCTTATTAATCGCCTGTATAACTCTATCTTTGAGTTTTTTATATATCAACAGAAAAGCTCGAAAAAAATTACTATCCCGTGATTCTTTAGAAGATGAGCATGCGGCTAGTCACAAACTGATATTGCCTTTAGGGCCGCCATATATCATCGCCTTGATCAGTCAGTTGTAGCGTCAATGAATGGTTAATCGATACTATTTAGCAGATAGATCTACTAGCTTGAAATTGCTGAACGGATAGTTCTTACCCAGAAAATATAAAGGATCTGCTTCTATGGTCAGACGCTGTTTAGTGATGGGATGATCTACTTCGAGCTTGTAAGCGAAGAGAGCAGGTGCCTCCGCTCCGCTAGCTCTACCGTGTCCATATAGATAATCTCCAATCAAGGGGTGATTGCGCGAGCTCGCCTGCACCCGTATCTGATGACGTCGACCTGTTATCAGACGTATACGCAGCAAAGTTTGATTGTGCTCTGGGAGAATTTGAATGCTCTCATAAGCTAGACGACACAACTTGCCTTCTGGGTGCAGGCTGATCTTACCATCTACTTTACGCTCACTGAGGTAATCCTCCCACTCACCACTTCCTGTGACAGTACCTTCGACGACCGCCAAATAATACTTATCCCATTCACGTCGTCTGATCTGCTCGGACAGACGGCTAGCCGCTTTAGTCGTTTTGGCGAAAAGCATAACTCCTCCCACTGGTTGGTCCAGTCGATGGAGCAGACTCAGCCAAACATTGCCTGGCTTGTTATATTTTTGCTTTAGATATAGCTTTAAGATATTCAGAAGGTCTGGACGTTTCGTGCGATCTTGCTGAGCTGGGATACCTGCCGGTTTGACTGCTGCCAATAGATGATTATCTTCATATATAATATTTATAGGTGGCACTCCGTGTCCCACCCTGATCAATTCATAATTATTAGTGGCTTTTTCCATACTAGTAATTTAGCAGATTCTAGGAAGTTGGTGAAAATATGAATACGAATGCCTTGATCATGATTTGTGATGATGACCCCGTTGTACATGAGTCACTCAGCATCTAT
>JAEWFX010000022.1 GCA_023388605.1 Bacillota bacterium | reverse complement strand
TCTAGCATTGCGACAGCATTGGCTGTAGCCTGCCAGGCTGAAGGCGATTTTTCGATGTAATTCATGACATCTAAAGTAGATTGTTGAAATTTTGACTTAGTCATAATTACCTCCTAATGAATTTATTTTAGCAAAACTGTTAGAGCATAGACGCTAATTTGCGTGCTATTGTGTTATTTGCTAATATTTTCATCAAAGATTTAAAACTATTGTGCCTGCGTATTGACAAAGGAGGCTCTAGCAGGCGGAGGTTTTTACTGCGGATGGAATCACACAGTAGCACTTTAGTGCATATATGTAGCTCTCTGTTCGGAACAGAGAGCACCCCACAATTTCTTACAACCATACCCCAAACAAGATCATCTATTTGGCTCGACCTGTTGATTATTCTGTTGTTAGTTTTGATCAATGGTTTCTTTTCTGCGTCTGAGATGGCCATCGTCACTCTCAACGGCAATAAGATTCGTAAGGATGCTGAATCTGGCAGCAAGACTGCCCAGGCATTGGTGAATTTTATTGAGAAGAAAAGCAACATGCTTGCAACCATACAAGTCGCGATCACTTTTGCAGGATTTCTGTCATCGGCTTTTGGTGCGAGTAAATTAGCTCCTGTGCTCTACAAGTACTTAGATCCTCAAGGTATCAGACCATACTTGCTCAACGCGTCGACCATTTTAATAACCTTAATTTTGTCGATATTATCACTGGTTTTTGGTGAGCTAGTGCCTAAACGTATCGGTCTTGCCAATCCTGAGAGATTTTCTCGTAAAGCAGCGGCATTGCTGCGTTTTTTTGATGTCATATTACGCCCTTTTGCGGTGATACTAGATTTTTTGAGCAGCATTATCTGTCGTTTGATCGGTCTGCCCAGTGTATCGGATGCCGATAAAGTATCAGAAGAAGAAATCCGCTTATTAGCTGCGGTAGGCGGTGATAGCGGTGGTATTCGTATGGCAGAAGCTGAGATGATCGAGAATATTTTCGAACTCGATGACAAGGCTATTTCTGAGATTATGACACCGCGAACAGCGATGGTTACGCTTCCTGCCGATGCGACCTATGAAGAGACCTTAGAAGTGGCAGCACGTGAGAAGTACAGCCGTATACCCGTATATGAAGAAGATATCGATGATATCATCGGTGTTTTGTTTATCAAAGATCTGCTGATGATTTCTGATGGTGAGAAGGCAGATTTTGATCTGCGTAAGTATCTGCGTAATAGTTATTTCGTACCTGAGACTAAATCAGTTAACTTAGTGATCCGTGAAATGCAGTCCAAGAGTGTTTCACTCGCCATTGTTGTCGATGAGTATGGTGGAACAGATGGTATGGTTACAGTAGAAGATATTTTAGAAGAGATTGTCGGTGAAATCATCGATGAGTACGACGATCATGATCGAGATATCGTGGTCGACAGTGATGGTAATTTCCTAGTCAATGGTTTATTGAGTCCTGAAGAGGTAGGACGTACTGTCGAAGAGTTAGATGAGATCGAGGACGACGATAGTTTTGATACCATCGCAGGTTTTGTCCTCAGCTTATTAGAGCATATCCCAGAACCTGATGAACATCCCAGTGTTGAGTTCAAAAACTTGCGTTTTACAGTATTGGAAATGGATGATCGCCGTATCGCCAAGATCAAGATTGAACGTCTGGAACAGGCTGCTATTGATTTAGAAGAAGAGAGGAATCATGAAGATGAATAGAGAAGATAGAGAAGTTTCAGCGATTATGAAGACGGAGGATCATACTTCTACCGTTCAAAGTTCTGATTATCAAATGCTGAATAGTGATCAGCTAGACTTTTCTCAACAGCCTGCGATAGCTGCCATTAACTTTTTTGGTGTAGATGAGCAAATCGGTCTAAGTGAGCAACAAGTCGCAGAAGCTAGGGCAAAATATGGCAAAAATGAACTCGAAGCGGAAAAAGGCAAGAGTTTCTTCCGAAAGTTGATCGACCAACTCAAAGATTTCACTGTTATTGTGTTGATTATCGCCGCTCTGGTCTCAGGTCTTTTGAACCAGATCGGTGACGCTCTCTTGATTATCGCCATCGTCGTGGTCAACGCTATTCTAGGTATTATCCAAGAAGGTAAGGCCGAAAAATCCATAGCTGCTTTACAAAAAATGTCTGCTCCGACGGCACGTGCCCTGCGCAATGGTCAACAGCAAGTGATCCCAGCGTCAGAGATTGTACCGGGAGATATCATCTATGTCGATGCAGGTACAATTGTGCCGGCTGATGTACGTTTGTTGTCTGGCTTTAATCTCAAAGCGGAAGAAGCAGCCTTGACAGGTGAATCTGTTCCTGTAGAGAAAGATGCTAGTTTTATCGCTGATCAGGCTGTCGGTATAGGTGATAGAGAAAATATGCTCTATTCAGGCACTTCAGTTACTTATGGTTCAGGTACGGGTATTGTCGTAGCCATCGGTGAGAAAACGGAAGTAGGTAAAATTGCTGACCGCTTGAAGGGTATCAAACAAGATATAACTCCCTTACAACGTAATCTCAACAAACTCGGCAAAGTGCTGGGAATGATCTGTCTGTTGATCTGTGTATTGGTATTTGTCATCGGTTTTGTCCAAGGCGGAGAACCATTACAACTGTTCTTGACCGCTGTAAGTTTGGCTGTAGCTGCCATCCCTGAAGGACTACCTGCTGTCGTGACTATAGTACTAGCACTGGGCATGAACCGTATGGCACGCAAGAATGCCATAGTTAAAAAGCTTCCAGCTGTTGAGACTCTAGGTAGCATCGATACTATTTGTTCTGATAAAACAGGAACATTGACCCAGAATGAGATGACAGTCACTCAAGTTATCGCTGGCAATAACTATTATCGAGTCACAGGTACAGGTTATGCCCCCATGGGTGAAGTAGTACACGTGATGAGCTCTGATCAACAAGATCTCGATGCTACTCAAAACCCCGTTCTAGAGCGTCTAGCTACTATAGCAGCTCTCTGCAATGAGGCAGAGTTAGTTCAACAGGAAACAGAATATGGTATTATCGGTGATCCTACTGAGGGTGCATTGCTGACATTAGCTGCCAAATTGGGACTGACTAAAGAAGCTCTCAATCAGCGTTATCAGCTCTTATCTAGTCAACCTTTCGATTCAGAACGCAAAATGATGACAGTGACCTACGCTGGACTCAGCAAAGATAATCTCGCTCTGACTAAGGGTGCGCCTGATATAATGATCGACAAATCAGCCTATGAGTTAACTGTCGATGGTGTTGTACCGCTGACACCTGAGCGACGAGAATTTTGGCATAGATATAACAGTGATTTAGCGAGCCAAGCTCTGCGTGTTTTGGCATACGCTTATGAAGAAGTAGGAGCTGAAAACACTGGTAGCGAACAGGATATGATCTTTGTCGGTCTCACTGGTATGATCGATCCTGCTCGACCTGAAGTTAAGGAAGCTATCAAAAAATGTCAGTCTGCTGGTATAAGACCTGTTATGATCACGGGTGACTATCCCGCTACTGCTTTGGCTATAGCTAAGGAATTGGGACTCGCCGACAGCGAATCAGAGGCTTTGACTGGTCGTCAGCTAGAAGAGATGGATGACGCCATGTTGCGTGAAAAAGTAGAGTCTACTTCGGTATATGCACGTGTATCACCTGAACACAAGGTGCGTATCGTCAGTGCTCTGCGCGATAATAACCACATCGCTTCGATGACGGGTGACGGTGTCAATGATGCTCCTGCTCTGAAGCAGGCTGATATCGGTGTCGCGATGGGTATCACTGGTACAGAAGTATCGAAGAGCGCTTCAGATATGATCTTGACCGATGATAATTTCTCGACCATTGTCAGCGCTGTTGAAGAAGGACGCATCATTTACAGCAATATTCGCAAATTTGTCGGCTTCCTCTTATCCTGCAATATGGGTGAGATATTAGTAGTATTTCTGACTACTTTGATGTTGGGACCCAATTACGCTCCTCTATTGCCCATTCAATTGTTGTGGTTGAATCTGGTGACAGATAGTTTCCCTGCTCTCGCTCTTGGTCAAGAGAAGGGTGAAGACAATATTATGCATCAGTCTCCTCGCCGCAAGCAGGAGAATATTATCAATAAAGAGATGATTTTTTCCATCGCTGTGCAAGCTATAGCTATTTTCATCGCAGTTTTTACAGCTTTCCAAGTGGGACGTTATTTTTATCCTGATATCGTTCTGAACAGTGCCGGAGAAGTGGTGAAGACCATAGATCATTATGTTTTCTTCGCAGCTGAAGGATTCGAACCTTCTATGGGTGCTCGTACCTTCGCCTTTGTGACCTTAATCATGGCTGAGTTATTACGTGCCTTCACTGCTCGCAGTGAACATCAATCGGTCTTCAAGCTCGGTTTCTTCAGCAATCGTGTGATGAACAAGGCTGTATTTGTTTCGACTATCTTGATGTTAGTAGTGGTGCTGGTACCAGCTCTCGATGCTTTCTTCCATACAATTACACCATCAGTTCTCGATTGGGTTTTGATTATTCTGTTCAGCATAATACCTTTTGCAGCCGGTGAACTGTTCAAAAAGGTTTATCACCGCAATGATTAGTTGGACTTAAGCGTGCTGATTGATTCAATAGTTGAATGAAGATATTCGACCCGCAAAATCGCTTTTTTTCTTCACTGAATGTGATAGCAGATTGCTTTTTACTCAGTATTTTTTGGACTCTAGCGATTTTGCCGGTCGTTACTATTTTTTCAGCTACGGTCGCCCTCTGGGATGCTGTCGAGTACGGTATGCTAGGCAGACAGGATGATAGTTGGAAAATCTTTGTTGCCAGTCTAAAGTCTAATCTGCGTGGAAGTTGGCTTCTATCGCTCAGTTATGCTCTCATTTATATCATATCGTTCCCAGCCTTTTATCTCTGCAGCGTATACCTAGATATGTATAGACTGTTGTCGGTGATGCTGGGATTTTTATTGGTCTTTTATCTCTGTTACTCCATTTTGTTTTTCTATTTAACTTATACCGTGCGTGAATTTGCCGGCAGTCTGCCTCTGTTGTGGTTACAGGCAGTGAGAGCATTTTTCAGCAATTGGAAAGTTAGTCTGATATCCGTAGTTTTAGTCTTAATTATGAGTACTATGTACTATAATTTTCCTATCAGTTTGTTTTTCCTGCCAACAATATTGGCTTGTATTCAAGTGAGAATTTATAAGAATCTGTAATAAACTGTAGACGTATTAATTAGAATGCTATGATTTAGTAAATCATATTGTGAGGTGGCATATGTTAGAGAGACTGAGAGAACATCAGAGCTGGTTACAGTCCGAACTCAAAGCCTGTACAGATTTTTGGCTTAAAAACGGGTGGGACAAGGAGCACGGCGGTGTGTATACTTGCCTAGATCGCACGGGACGTGTCTATTCTACTGACAAGAGTGTTTGGATGCAGGGAAGATGTGCTTGGACATTCAGCTATCTCTGCGATGTATATGGGGTACGTGAGGACTGGCTAAATTTTGCCAAAAGTTGTCTCGATTTCTTAGAAAAATATTGCATAAACCACTCAGCTGGCGGACGTATGTATTTTACTGTGACTGGAGATGGCAAACCTCTACGTCAACGTCGTTATTGCTTTTCGGAAGGTTTCTATGCCATCGCCAATGCCAGTTACTACAAAGTCACGGGTGAGCAGGAGTATCTGGAGCGTGCTCTCAGAGCTTATGATTTAATCTGGCAATTGAACAGGGCAGAGATCACTGATCCCACGGGTTTAGGTCCTAAAACCATCGCTTCTACTAGAAGCGGTCGAGGATTGGCAAATCCGATGATTTACTTGAACATCACTTCAGTCTTGCGACGTATTGATGGAGATAAGCCTTTATATCGCGAGCGCGCAGCTATTTGTGCCGAAGAGATTATTAAATACCACTTCAAGCCTGAACTGGGCTGTACACTTGAAAATGTCGGTCCTGAAGGAGAGTTTCGTGCTGAGGTCACAGAGGGACGAATTGTCAATCCGGGACATGATATTGAGTGTTCATGGTTCTTATTAGAACATGCTGACGCAGAAGATGATGCTGAATTAGCTGAAAAAGCACAGCAGATGTTCGATCTGGCTTTTGCTGCAGGTTGGGACAAAGAATATGGTGGTTTGCTATATTTCGTTGATTGTCTGGGAAATCCACCTGAATCTTATGAGCATGATATGAAGTTGTGGTGGCCACACAATGAAATTTTGATCGCTGCTCTCATGTTCTATCGCCGCACTCGCGATCAAAAATATTTAGAAATTTTTGAGCGTACCTTAGCATATTGCCAAAAATATTTTGCAGATAGTGAATATGGGGAGTGGTATGGATATCTACGTCGGGACGGTAAACCGACAGAACCACCTTGTAAGGGAAGCACATTCAAAGGACCCTTCCATCTGCCACGTATGCTAGCTATATGTGATCAAGTGATCACAGAATTATTAGAGGGTTAAAATGACTTGTGACGTTCTGCAACGTATCAGCGATACCTATTATGACTTGACTGATTCTGAACAGAGAATTGCTGAATATGTATCTAAGAATGTAGTCGCTGTACAAGAACTATCGATTTCTGAGCTCGCTGACCTAGTTCGGGTCAGCGAAGCTACAGTCAGTCGATTTTGTCGTCGTCTTGGTTATAAAAGTTATAGTTCATTCAAGCTAAATCTGGCTCTAAGCAATCACCAGACCGCAGTCATGAGCGAACGCTCAGACACTATTGCGGGTTACTTGCAGGAGTCTATCGATGCCCTCAATCAAACCTATAATGCGCTGGAAATAGAGCAGATTCAGATGGCAGCACGTCTGCTAAATCAGGCGCAACAGATCGTGTGTATGGGACAAGGCGCTTCGATGATCCTAGCTCAAGAGTGTGCTCATCTCTTCAGTTTGATCAAACCTAATGTTCGAGCAGTGATGGATTCCCATATGCAGGCGATTATCTCCGCCCAATTGCAGAGTGAGGATGTGGTTATCTACTTTTCCTACTCTGGCTCTACCCGTGAATTGATGGATAATTTGCGTATCTTGCGGCAGAGTGGAGTTAAAGTTATCTTGATTACGCGCTTCCCGAAGTCTCCGGGTGCCAATCTATCTGATGTGATCCTGCGTTGCATGTCCTACGAAGGACCGCTAGAAGGAGGTTCCGTCTCGGCACGTATCGCTCAGTTATTCTTGCTCGACATATTGTTCCATGAATTAGAAAAAATCGATGATCAATCGAAACAACGTCGTGATCGAGTAGGTAGCGTCCTAGCTGATAAACATTTGTAGTTTTGTCAACTACGCATATTAGCAATTTTCCAGATCTTTTTTTGTGTATTTTACTGAAAATAATTTTCTTCAGACGTAAAAACTGAAAATTTCAATCATTAACAGTTGTTTTTATAGCTTACTGTTTATAAAATCTGTACAAAAGCTATTTAATAGCATGAAGTTATTTTGGTTTAATTCAACAAAATAGGAGATGAAGAATGAATAGCAAAAAAGTTATCGCTCTCTTGATGGCCGTGCTGATGATGCTCGCTTTAGTATCATGTGGCAAGAAAGAAGAGCCCAAACAAACAACCACAGAACCAGCTGGTAACACCACAGAAGCTCAAGCTGATGTCAAAGAGGGTGAAGTGCAACCAGCTGAGATCACTATCTGGACATATCCTATCGGTAAGTTCGGTGACCGTGAGACAGTCGATTCATTGATCGCTAAGTTCAATGAGAAATATCCTGACATCAAAGTCACTCTGGAATTGCTCGATTATCAGAACGGTGACACCCAAGTAACAGGTGCTATCACTGCTGGTACAACTCCCGACATCATCATGGAAGGCCCGGAGCGTCTGGTAGCCAACTATGCTGCTGCTGGTAAGATGGTCGATCTTTCAGACTTGTGGACAGACGAAGTCAAGCAAGATATCGCAACTACCAGTGAAGCCATCGTCAACGCCTGCCAATTAGACGGCAAATTCTATGAGTATCCTCTCTGTATGACTGCTCATACTATGGCTATTAACTACGATGCTTTCAAAGCTGCTAATGCTCTTCAATACCTAGACGAAGAGAACCGTACTTGGACCACCGATAACTTTGTCAAAGCTCTGGAAGCTCTAAAAGCTAAGGGTGAGATCCCTGTGAACGGTATTGTATACTGCGGTGGTACAGGTGGTGACCAAGGTACTCGTGCTCTAGTCAACAACCTCTACTCAGGTAAATTCACCAATCCTGAGCACACTGAATACACTGCTAACTCTGCTGAGAACGTCAAGGCTCTGACCAAGTTACAACAACTGGTCAACGATGGTCTGTTAACCGCTGATCCTTCATTCGTCGCCAACGACGAGCTGCAAGCTTTTGCCAATAAGACCGCTGCCATGTCTTTCTGCTGGAATGCTTCTAACAAAGATAAATATGCAGAACAAACAGATTTCAAAACCTTCGCCATGGCTTTCCCTTCAGATGACGGTAAACCCGAATTGTGCGGTGGTATCTGGGGCTTCGGTATCTTCGATAACAAAGATGCTAACAAAGTCGTCGCTGCTAAAGAATTTATCAAATTTATCTGTGATTCAGAGCAAGCTGCTGACAGCGTCCGCTTGACAGGATTCTTCCCTGCTAAGTCCTCATTAGGCAATGTCTATACCGGTACAGAAGCAGAAGAGACAGCCAACGAATTCATGAAGTTGATGCCTTACTTAGGTGATTACTACAATGTCACACCTAACTGGCCCGAACAACGTGATAACTGGTTCAACCTGTTGCAACAAGTATTCAACGGTGATGATGTCCAAACTGCCGCTGATGCTTATGCAGAGAAATCTAACAAGAAATAATCATCAGTTCTATGCCCACCATCTGGTGGGCATATTTAGAGGAACGTTATGAAAAAAAGCTTAGCTAATACCGCTAAATCTAAAAACTCAGAGTTCGCTGGTATGAGTAAAGCTCTTGTACGTAGGCAGACCATATCTGCCTACCTATTTTTATTACCGAGCTTGATCTTTTTCCTGGGCTTTGTTGTTACTCCGATGGTCATGTGTTTGATCTATAGTTTTCTAGATATGAATCTAGATATTTCTTCAGCACAATTCATCGGTATGAAGAACTATGTCGAGATGTTTCGAGATCCAGTTTTCCTGCGAGGCTTGTGGAATACTATCATCATCGTCATCATCGCTGTACCTACTGTCACCGCTTTCTCATTGTGGGTGAGTACAGCTATCTACAAGCTCAAACCCATTCCGCGTTCGTTTTTTCGCTGTGTCTTCTACTTGCCAGTTGTAACTGGTACTGTCGCAGTGACCGTGGTTTGGAAGTGGATGTTCAACCCGTATACAGGTTTGATCAACCAAGTTTTCGGCACCAGCCATAATTGGTTGGGCGACTCGAGCACCGCACTATGGTGTATTGTTTTGATTTTATTCACCACCTCCATCGGTCAGCCAATAGTGCTCTATGTTGCAGCTCTAGGAAATGTCGATCAATCGCTGATTGAGGCAGCTCAGGTGGATGGTGCTAATAAAAGACAAGTGTTTTGGAAAATAAAGTGGCCGCAGATCATGCCGACCACTCTCTATATTTTGATTATCACCACCATCAACTCCTTCCAGTGTTTTGCACTCATCCAGTTGTTGACTCGTGGTGGCCCCAATCATTCGACGGATACTATCATGTACTATATCTTCGATATGGCTTACAACAAGCATCGCTTCGGCTACGCTAATGCGATGGGTGTTATCTTGGCTCTGATCATCGTGATTTTCTCCGTCGCCCAGTTCAAATTGACTAGATCGGAAGAGTAGGAGATAGACATGAATAAGACTAAACGCAAATTATCTGGTACATCTGATAGTTATCGTTGGTTGGTCATCGTCCTGTTGACCCTGCTAGCTATCTTCTTTATTTTTCCGTTGTATTGGATTGTCACAGGCTCGCTAAAAGATGCCATGACCATCAATGCTCGTACGCCACAATGGTTTCCCTTAAATCCTATTTTGGACAACTATGTGAAGCTTTTTTCACGACCAGCATTATTGTGGTTATTCAATATCGTATTCATCAGTACCGTGGCTATGCTCTTGACTTGCTTGACTGCATCTTTAGCAGGTTACGCTCTCGCCAAAAAACGCTTCCGTGGCCGCAGATTATTGTTCACCGTAATCATCTGTGCCATGGCCTTACCTAAACAGGTTATCGTCATTCCCTTGCTGCAAGAGATGAGTGCCCTCGGCTTACACGATACTTTATGGGCAGTGATTTTACCTACTGTCGGTTGGCCCTTCGGTGTGTTTTTGATGAAGCAATTCTCAGAGACCATACCCAATGAAATACTTGAGGCTGCTAGGGTAGATGGTGCTGGTGAACTCAAGACATTTAGCAGTGTAGTTTTCCCGATGATAAAACCGGGTGTTGGCGCTCTGGCGATTTTCACCTTTGTCAATACTTGGAACGATTATTTTTTGCAATTGATTATGTTAAACAGTGAACGTACTTGGACTTTGCCTTTAGGTATCGCTCGTATGCAGGGTGAAAACTCTACTGATTTCGGACTGATCATGGCCGGTGCAACACTGGCTGCGATACCCATTGTTTTGATTTTTATTTCATTCCAAAAATACTTCACTCAAGGCATATCTATGGGTGCAGTAAAAGGTTAGTGATATGGATAAGATTAAGATTCAAGGTGTTATACCGGCACTATATGCCTGCTATGATGAGCAGGGCGAGATCTCCGTTGAGAGAACGCGCAATTTAGTAAACCATCTGATATCTGCTGGCATCGACGGTCTATATGTCGGTGGTTCATCGGGTGAATGTATATATCAGTCAGTTGCGGAACGCAAACTGCAGCTTGAAGCGGTGATGGAAGAAAACCAGGGTCGTGTAAAGATCATCGCTCACGTAGCTTGTAACAACACTAGAGATAGCCAAGAATTAGCTGCTCATGCTGAATCATTGAGTGTCGATGCCATTGCGGCAATACCACCCATATACTTCAAATTGCCTGAATATGCTATCGCCAAATATTGGAATGATATTTCAGCGGCCGCACCAAGTACCGATTTCATTCTCTACAATATCCCTCAGCTGGCTGGAGTGATGCTCACACCTAGGCTCTTGAATACCATGTGTCAGAACCAACGTGTCATAGGTGTCAAGAATTCTTCCATGCCAACTCAAGATATTCAGCTATGGCGTAGGGAAGGTGTCCAGGTTTTCAACGGACCAGATGAGCAATTTGTCTCTGGTTTAGCTATGGGTGCTTGCGGAGGTATCGGTGGTACTTACGGTGTGATGCCGGAGTTATTCGTTGAAACCTATCGTCTGTTCCATGCTGGCGAAAATGACAAAGCTCTAGCTATACAAGACGCTATCTGCAATATCATCTACAACATGTGTACATCGTCTGCCAATCTCTATGCGGTGATCAAGGGTATCTTATCTCTACAAGGTGTAGAGTGTGGCTCTGTACGTGAGCCGCTAGTAGGACTTACGGCAGCTGATAGACCAGTCGTTGAGATGAGCTATCAACTGATTGAGCAAGCAAAGCAATTGTATTTATAAAAATATTTTGAGGCGTTCTGCTTACTCCATTTCCATAAGCAGGTCGACTCTTTGAGGAGGAAGCCGTCAAACCAACGGTGCAGCAGTGTGGAGACCTGTTGTAAAGTTATTTGAGTTTCGCTCTCAGATAGCGAGGTCAGCCGACGGAGGTCAGCTGATCATGGTTTAGAATATGTCGACAGTTAAATTGATCAATGTCGAAAAAGTGTACGAAGGCAATGTAAAGGCTGTACACGATTTCAACCTAGAGATCGCCGACAAAGAATTTATCGTCTTAGTTGGACCTTCTGGTTGCGGTAAATCGACCACTCTACGCATGGTTGCTGGTATGGAAGATATCACTTCGGGTGAGCTATACATCGACGACAAGTTGATGAATGACATAGAACCCAAGGATCGTGATATTGCCATGGTATTCCAGAGCTATGCTCTTTATCCACATATGACGGTATATCAGAATATGGCTTTTGCGCTCAAACTGCGTAAAACTCCGAAGGATGAGATAGATCGCAAAGTTCGCCAGGCAGCAGAGATCTTGGATATTACTGAGTATCTAGATCGCAAACCCAAGGCCCTATCTGGCGGTCAGCGTCAGCGTGTCGCCATCGGACGAGCCATTGTCCGTGACCCCAAGGTGTTTTTGATGGATGAGCCTCTGTCAAACCTCGATGCTAAATTGCGTAATCAGATGCGTGCAGAGATCATAAAATTACGACAACGCATCAATACTACCTTTATCTATGTCACACATGATCAGACAGAAGCGATGACTCTAGGTGATCGTATCGTCATCATGAAAGATGGTTTTATCCAACAAATTGGAACACCCCAAGAAGTTTTCGAAAAGCCACAAAACCTTTTCGTCGCTGGCTTCATCGGTTCGCCACAGATGAATTTCTTCGATGCTCAACTTTTGTTGGAAGGTAGCGACTATAAATTAAAAGTCGGCGATACTGAGATAAAGCCTAGCGAGCAAATATGTTCAGCTCTCAAGGCTAAAGGTGTTCAACCTAAAGCTGTGACCTTAGGTATTCGTCCGGAACACTTGATGTTAGCAAGTTCTGACAGTGACCATACCATCACTGGTACAGTAGAAGTGTCCGAGATGATGGGCAGTGAATTGTATCTCCACGTCAAGGCAGATAAACATGAGGTGGTCTTGCGTATCCCGACCATCGATTTGCCTACTGAAATGCATAATGGTATAGCCTATGGAACAGAGATTAAATTCGTTATGCGAAATGACTTGATCCACATTTTCGATGCGGAGACAGATGAGAACGTACTTTATTGATATGCATTAAGTGCAAGAAATACAGTATAGAAGGTTGATGAGAAAGAACCTCATAGAGGTTCTTTCTCATTTATATCAATGTTATGAGTTAGCCGATGCCCTTAAAGATTATTCCTAGAATGATAATCACTAAGGCGAATGGACAGAGAATGTATTTGCCGATACGAGGGATTAGGGGATTGACTGTGCCATTATGTCCCTTTTGCATTTCAGCAGTGGCCTTCTCTATGCCAAATACCCAATAGAGCATCACTGCGGAGATCAGCGCACCGACAGGAATGATGTAGATGGATACAAAATCCATCCAAGTGCCGACAATACCTTCGATCAGCAGAGCTAGTATGCTGCTAAAAATAGCGATGACAGCGACTGCTTTAGCTCTACTCAGTTTGAACACTTCCTGCATAGTCGCGATGGGTGCTTCAAAAAGATTTACCAAAGATGTTAATCCAGCGAATAACACAGCGACAAAGAAGATGACCATGAAGAGCTGCCCTAAGTAAATGTGTTGAAAAATTTTAGGCATGGTGATGAACATCAGAGGCGGACCAGCTCCTAGATTTTCAATGCCTAAAAGAGCACTGCAGGCAGGGATAATTACTAGCGCAGCTAACATAGCAGCTATGGCATCAAAGATACATATGATGCGTGCTGAACGAATGATATCCTCGTCTGAACTGAAATATGATCCATATATCACTGTGCCATTGCCTGCTAAGGACAATGAGAAAAAGGCCTGTCCCATGGCAAAGACCCAGGTCATCGGTTGAGCTAGTATTGTCCAGTCAGGATGAAACATAAATTTATATCCAGCCATAGCACCGGGAATGAAGGCTACACGGATAGCTAGAATCAAAAATAGAACAAAAAATGCCGGCATCATGAATTTATTGATACGTTCGATGCCTGCAGAAACACCAGCAGTCATGACGACAAAGGTGACGAGCAGAGCGACAATGTGCCAAAAAACATTGCCAAAACTGTCAGCGATCGGACCGAAATAGGCGGCAGTATCTCCAGTTCTGTATGCGCTGCCAGTGATGGATGCGAAAGTATAGCGGAAGATCCAGCCCATCACTACCGAATAGCCGATAGCGATGCCCAGCGATCCGATGACAGTCAAAATACCACCTGCAGCTCCGAGGCGAGGATTTAAATTGCGACTCTTCATCGCCATCGAAAAAGCACCGACAGGACCTTGTCTGGTCATGCGTCCGATTGTGATCTCTTCTATGACACCAGAATAGCCGAGTATGACCACCCAAATGACATAGGGTATGAGGAAGGCAGCGCCGCCACCTTGTCCCATACGTAAGGGGAATAGCCAGATATTAGCCATGCCGACAGCTGAACCGATGCAGGCGAGGGCAAAACCTGATCGACTGCGAAAACCATCTCTTTTAACCATTGTCTCCATAATTTCACCTCATCTATTCATCGATCGGTTGCAGAGAAGCTTGGAAATGACGCAAGATAGGTGGTTCCCAGGTAATTCTATAACCGCGTTTGATCTCATTCGCACGCTGCTTTATCGCGATCAAGGCATCAGCTATCACATCCATGTGTGATTGTGTATAGGTACGACGTGGAATTGCTAAGCGAGTAAACTCAAAATCAGCGTGCAATTGTTCACCTGTATCAGGATCGTTACCCAGCATATAAGAGCCGATATCACAAGTTCTGATACCCGCTTCTTTGTACAGTTCAATTGCCAATACTTGACCAGGGAATTCGTAGTAGGGAATGTGGGGGAACATCTTAGCTGCATCGACGAAAACACCATGACCTCCGACGGGGCTCTGATAGGCTATCCTAGCTTCATCGAGTCTAGCTGCCAAATATTCTACTTGTCCGATGCGATAGCGCAGATAGTCTTCATCAATACCTTCTCTGATACCGACTGCTAGAGCGTCTAGATCACGTCCATTGAGACCGCCATAGGTGAAGAAACCTTCATAGCTGATACAATTAGCTTTGATTTGCATGATCAAATCCTGATCGTCTTCTCGTACGCCGATGACACCGCCCATATTGACGATAGTGTCTTTTTTGGCTGACATGGTGAAGGTATCAGCGTAGGAGAAAGTTTCACGAATTATTTCTTTGATGCTTTTATTTTGACAGCCTTCTTCGTCTCGTTTGATGAAGAAAGCGTTTTCCGCATAACGAGCAGCGTCGATGTTGTAGTGTATATGATACTTTTTACAGATCTCTCCCACAGCTCGCAGATTAGCTAGAGAAACAGGTTGACCACCAGCAGAATTATTGGTGATGGTCATGACGATCATGCCGATATTTTCAGCACCTTTTTCTTGGATCAATCTCTCTAGTTTAACCACGTCCATGTTGCCTTTGAATTTGGCTCGTATCTCAGGGTTCTTAGCTTCTTCGACAACACAGTCGATGGCTCTGGCGCCAGCTAATTCGACGTGTGCTCTTGTCGTATCGAAGAACATGTTAGAAATAGCGAATTTACCTTTGCTCAGTTTAAGTGGGAAGAGAACTTTTTCCGCTGCGCGTCCTTGGTGTACGGGACAAAACCAGTGGTAATTAAAGACGTCTTGCAGCGTCTCGATAAAATGAAAATAGCTGCGTGCTCCAGCATAGGATTCGTCGCCCAGCATCATCGCTGACCATTGATTTTGGCTCATGGCATTAGTGCCTGAATCTGTTAAGAGATCGATGTAAACATCCTCAGCACGCAGATTGAATAGATTATATTTTGCCTCTGCTATCTTCTGTTGACGCTCAGCTTCAGTGAGTATTTTTAAGGGTTCCACCATCTTGATGCGAAATGGTTCTGCTACATATTTCATATCGACCTCCAGATACTGATCTTTTGTTTTTAATTTTATCAACAAATCATCTTAAATTGAGATTTCGACAAAACTACTGCCGACTATACTCAAAACGACCAGTATCATAGGCTTTTGTGCTATGATATTAAATTGAATCTAGTTGTGGAGAGTACTATTTTGTCTGCGAAAAAATACGATAATGCCAGTATTTCTGCTCTTAAGGGAGCTGATCGTGTACGTCTACGTCCCAGCGTTATTTTCGGTTCAGATGATCTAGAAGGTTGCAAGCATTCATTTTTTGAGATCCTCTCAAATTCCATCGACGAAGCGCGCGAAGGTTTCGGTCAAGAAATTAAGGTCACGGTCTTTAAGGATAATTCTTTGCAAGTTGAAGATCAGGGTCGAGGCATACCCTTGGACTATAACGAAAAAGAACAACGCTACAATTGGGAGTTAGTTTATTGTGAGCTATATGCTGGCGGTAAATACAATAACAATAGCGGTGAAAACTATGAGTTCTCTCTAGGTTTGAATGGTCTCGGTGCCTGTGCCACTCAATATGCTTCGCGTTTTTTTGAAGTAGAAGTCAAAAGAGATGGTTTTCGCTACGAGATAGCTTTCGAACGCGGTGAAAATGTCACTGATTTGAAGAAGACAACTTATGGTGGTTATCGTACAGGTACGAGACAACATTGGCTGCCAGATCAGGAAGTATTTACCGATATCAACATCCCGACTGAATATTTTCAAGAAGTCTTGAAAAAGCAAGCTGTAGTCAACAGCAACATCGTCTTTAAGTTTGTAGACGAACGCAATAACACTCAGGAAACTTATCACTATCCCGATGGTATCAGTGGCTATGTAAAAGAGTTAGTAGGAGAGGGTATCACCGATGTTATTTCTTTCAACGGCGAAGGACGAGGACAAGATCGAGCTGATAAGCCAGAGTATCGTGTCACTGCTTCGATCGCGCTGGCCTTTTCCGATAATGTATCTGCCATCGAGTACTATCATAATTCCAGTTACCTAGAGTATGGTGGTTCGCCAGACAAAGCTGTACGCAATGCCTTGACAGTGGAATTTGATCGTTTGATCAGAGATGCGAATAAGTACAAAAGCAAAGAGAGTAAGATTACTTATAGCGATATAGAGGATTCGTTAGTTTTAGTCATCTCCTCTTTTTCTACGATGACGTCTTACGAAAATCAGACCAAAAAAGCCATCAACAACAAATATATCCAACAATTTCTCAACGAGTTGATCCGAGAGAAAATTGCGATCTGGTTTATTGAAAATAAAGCTCTGGCAGAAAAAGTAGCTGATCGTATTCTGATCAACAAACGCAGCCGTGAAAATGCAGAAAAACAGCGTTTGAACATCCGCAAAAAATTGATGAGCAATGTTGACAATATGCTCAATCGCGTCGGTAATTTTGTCGATTGTCGCTCTAAGGATGTCAGCAAGCGTGAACTCTACATCGTGGAGGGTAACTCAGCTCTCGGTTCAGTCAAAATGGCCAGAGATTCTGAGTTCCAGGGTGTCATCCCACTGCGTGGCAAAATACTCAATTGCCTCAAAGCTGATTACGAAAAAATCTTCAAGAGTGAGATCATCACCGATCTTTTGAAAATCCTTGGTTGTGGTGTAGAGATCTCAAGTAAACACAATAAGAATCACAGCGCTTTTGATTTTTCTGCTCTGCGTTGGGACAAAATCATCATCTGCACGGATGCCGATGTAGATGGTTTTCAGATCCGCACCTTGATCTTAGCTATGTTGTATCGTTTAACACCTACTCTGATCGAGCGTGGAAAAGTCTATATCGCTGAATCGCCATTGTTCGAGATAACTCATACAGTCAAAGGTAAAGAAACAACTTATTTTGCCTACAGTGATGCTGAGAAGAATCGCTTAGTCGCTAAACTCACTACTGGCAAAGTCAATATACAACGTTCCAAAGGTCTGGGTGAGAATGAGCCTGAGATGATGTGGCAGACCACGATGAACCCTGCTACTAGACGTTTGATTAAGATTTTGCCTGAAGAGGCTAGTTACATGTCCGAAATGTTTGATCTTCTCCTAGGAGACAATCTAGCTGGACGCAAAGAATACATCGCCAATTATGGTGGTGATTATATGGAGATGCTCGATGTCGTCTAAAGCCAGTCACAAATCTGAAAATGCCGATAATATTGTCGCCATCAATACTTCAGATCTGGGCATAACAGATGTTTTGAAAAACAATTATATGCCCTATGCGATGAGTGTTATCATCTCGCGTGCCATACCTGAGATAGATGGCTTCAAGCCAGCACACCGCAAACTTTTATACACCATGTACCGCATGGGTCTACTCAAGGGAGATCGTGCTAAATCAGCGGATATAGTCGGACAGACCATGGCATACAATCCGCACGGAGATACCCCCATCTATGAAACCATGGTGCGTATGACACGGGGCAATGGTGCTCTGATCAATCCCTGGATCGACTCTAAAGGCAATTTCGGGCGTGTCTATTCACGTGATATGCAGTACGCTGCTTACCGTTATACAGAGGCCAGACTTGATCCCAGCTGTGAATTCATTTTTGGTGGACTCGAAAAAAACGCTGTTGATTTTGTCGATAATTATTCAGGAAAACTCCAAGAACCTGTGCTTTTGCCGTCTGCTTTACCAGCTATTTTAATCAATGCCAATCAAGGTATTGCAGTCGGTATGGCTTCGAATATATGTTCATTCAATCTGCGTGAGGTCTGTGAAGCAACTTGTGCAATGATCGATGATCCTGAGGTGGATATCAGTAAATACATGCCAGCTCCAGATTTTTCTACCGGTGGCAAATTGCTCTATGATCGAGAACAGATGGAACAGATTTATGCTACGGGTAGAGGTAGCTTTGAGTTGCAGGGAGTGACTCGTATCGATAAAAAACATCGTCGCATCGAGATCACGGAGATCCCATATAACACGACGGTTGAGGTCATCATCGACGACATCATGCGTCAGGTCAAGAAAGGTAAGTTGAAAGAGATCACCGATGTGCGGGATGAGACCGATCTCAGCGGCTTAAAACTGACCATCGACTACAAACGCAACACCGATGAAGATATGCTTTTGATGAAGCTGTTGAAGTCGACCTCGCTATCTAGTAATTTTACATGTAATTTCAACATATTGATCGGTACAGAACCACAGGTTTTAGGTGTAAAAGCTATTCTCAGTCATTGGTTGGAATGGCGACGTTGTTGTCTCGCTCGTGAACTATCTTATGATCGCGATCGTCTAGCTGATAAATTACATCTGCTCGAAGGTTTGCAAAGAATTTTACTGGATATAGACAAGACCATCAGTATTATTCGCCATACTCCCAAAGAGTCAGAAGTTATCACCAATCTGATGAGAGGTTTTGACATCGATAAACAGCAGGCAGAGTACATCGCAGATATTAAACTGCGTCACTTGAACCGTGAATACATCATCAATCGCACAGCAGAAGTCGAAGACCTCAGAGAGGAGATAGATAATCTATCTAAAATTATCGATAGCAAGCGTCTGCTCAACAAGCGTATCAAACAGCAATTGCAGCTGATAGCCAAACGTTATGGTAAAGATCGTCTGACTGAATTGATCAAACCTTCGACACTGCCAGAGATTTCAGAAGAAGATTTCATCGAAGATTACAACGTTAAGTATTTCTTGACCGCCGAAGGATATCTTAAGAAGATTGCATTGACCTCGCTGCGCAGTGCTGGTGATCTCAAACTTAAAGACGAAGATTATGTCACTTATCAATTGGAAGGCACTAATAAATCAGAATTGCTGTTCTTCAGTGATCAGGGCAATGTCTATAAACGCCGTGGTTATGAATTCGACACGCAGCGTCCATCTGATTTAGGCACTTTCCTAGCCAATGATCTCGACCTGAACGAGGGGGAGAATATCGTGGCCATGCATGTCACTGACGAAGATTATCCGGGATATTTAGTTTTGGCTTTTGCCAATGGCTATGTCACTAAGTTCAGAGTAGATCAATACAAGACACTGACTAAACGCAAGCGTTTAACCAATGCTTTTTATAAAAAGGATCCCTTAGTCGGCTTAATCTACGAAGCAGAAGAGATCAGCCGGGAAGCATTTTTACTCAGACTCAGCAACGGCAAGGCGACTCGCCAAGTGTTTATAGCTGGTGATCTAGTGGAAACTGTGGCTGGTAAATCTGCACGCGGTAAACGTGTAGTCAAATTACCCAAGGGATTTAAGGTGGATGCCTTCACAGCCCATGAGCTTGACGAAGATAGATTAGCAGTGGAGGATGGACTCGAATATTATCGAGTGCGTACACTGCCTTCGGCGGGTAAATTCCTGCGCGAGGAAGACATCGATCAACGTGTGCAGCAGTTGATTGATTTCAATTGATTGTAGTTCATTATGTTGAAGCAAATAACTATGAGTATAAGAGCTGGTAATCGAGGTCGATGATGCGAGATTTTCAATTCAGCAGAGAGCAAAAACTACTCAAACTCTGGCGGCAATATAGTTTGCCAGTGATTTTAGTTCTGCTCATCTCTGTGATTATATTCACCGCTATAACATATATCTCTAGAGATAAATTTCAAGAGAAAAGCAAAGATTTCGATCAGTTTATCGCCAAGAAGCAGTACAAAGAAGCTTTAGATCTTTATAGAGATGTGCAAAATAGAGCCACCAGCGGCGATGCTGATAATAAATATATCAAGTTGCAAGATCAGTATGAAAAATCTCTCTCCAGCCATATGGTAGGAGTAGTTGATAAAGTCCTCAAAAATGCTGAAATCAGCCAGGAAGATGCTGATATGATCAGTAGTTTAGAGGAATTAGGAGCCTCCTCTATCTCACCTTATTTTGAGCAAGTCACCCGTGATTGGTTGGGTCAAAAACGTACCTACGATGAGTGGCTTAATTTGATGAATACCTTTAATCATCTACCCAATCTCAAGCTGACTACAGACAATTTTCTGCAGCAGGAGCCCTACTTACTCAAAGCTGCTGTTGTTTTCAGTAAGCCGATAAACTTGATGAGTGAACAGCCTGAAAACTTTTCAGTTATTATCCCGACTTGGGAAGAAGTTATAGATAACGATGAAATAGGCGAGTATGCCAAAAGTTATGCTCAAGATCTACTCGATCAGTACAAAGAACGCTTATTGCCTGTGATCATGGCCAAAGTAGATGATTTTATCGAACATCGCAAATCCTATTCTGCTAAGTATCTACTCGATCAAATGCTGGAGATTTTTCCCGAAAACTCTGAGATCATCAGCAAGATGGACAGTATCGGTATCGATATAGGTAAAAAGATCGTGACTTGGCAGGGAAGTGTAGAGGCCATCAATGTGCGTGTTTTGCGACATGACGATTCAAAGCCAGAGAACAATCAAGGATTATTGACACCCAATCAATTCAAAAAATTATTGCAAGAACTGTACAATCATGACTATGTATTGATCGATGCCAGTGTCTTCTCCTCATATCCTGATCACCCGATCAACGTCTTTGTCCCCGAAGGTAAATCACCTCTGCTCTTGACTATAGATAGCGTGGAACTCAACCGTCAGCAAGTAAATTCTGGTTCTTTTACTCGTATCGAATACGACGAGGAGAAAAAACAATTTTTCGGCGAAATTGGTCGTTCCAAAAGCAATCCACAATTAGTTTATAACGAGGATGTTTTTTCCATACTCAATGATTTTATTCATGATAATCCAGATTTCAGTTTTGACGGAGCTAGAGCAATAGTCAGTATATCTGGTGCTAACGGCGTGCTCGGTCATTCGCTCAAGGTGCAACATGATCAGGCGATCTCAGTATTACACGTCTTAGAGGAAGAAGGTTATCACATTGCGTCGAATACTTATGGTCGCATCGATTTGGGTTTAGATGATGTCAAGGCGATAGAGAAGGATCTGAAAGAATGGGATAATAAAATTCGTGCAGAGCTGAATCGTCCGGTTCGCATCATGGTTTTGCCCTTCGGTTCACATCCTTATAATTCTGAAGAACGTCTGAATGCAGTACTAGCAGAAGATTATCATCTGTTCATCGGTATCGGTCCACAACTATATAACTATGCTGAAGAGCAATATATTCATGTTGATGCTGTAGAGATCAATGCTGACAGTATCGCTGGCAATTATTTTTACTTAGAGAATATCGATGATTTGAGTTCGGTGCTGCCATAGCGATTGATCAGCCATCTCTCGAAATGACGCTTGAGTCGGATGTTCCAGAGTTCTTGACTATAGCGTTGTCTGACTAAGAGAGAGTGACAGCCTAGATTTTTAGCCGCCCAGATATCTGTAAATAATTGGTCGCCGATCATCAGACATTGTTCGGGCTGTAAGTGGTTTTGTGCTAGAAAACGTCTCATTTTATAAGCTAGTGGCTTATTGGCCTGCTCTAAAAATTCACAGTTCAAACTCTGGGCATAACTCTTGATACGTTCGCTTTTAGCGTTGGAGACTAAGCAGCAACGATAACCATGTTCCTTCAAATATTGTAGTGCTTGTTTAGCGTATTGATCAGCACTAGTAGATCCATGTGTAGCCAGTGTATTATCGATATCTAGCAAGATAGTTGTGATCTCTACAGGAAGTGTTGTGAGATCGATGTCGGGGATGGAAGTGGCAAAAAAATCTGGTGCGAAGTAACGCTGATAAAACTTTTTCAAGAACAACCTCAGTTTTTTACTCTTATTGTAGCTGATAAAATATATTTTTGTTGTATAATTGCGAATAGTTCTTTATGCGTAGGGAGGGTGTAATGAAAGTTTGTAAATTTGGTGGTTCTTCACTAGCCAACGCAAAGCAGATCAAAAAAGTTGCCGACATCATTCTCGATGATCCACAACGTCGCATCGTAGTTGTCTCTGCTCCAGGTAAATCCAGACCTTCGGAGATGAAGGTGACCGATCTACTTATCGCTCTAGCTAAAGCTAAATTAGATGGCAAAAATTCCACCAATGAATTGAACCTAGTCCTACGCCGTTTCCAAAAAATCTGTACTGATTTAGAGTTGCCTGCAGAGATATTCGCTGAGATCAAAGAGATTTTGCTCACTATCTCCGAACAGAGTGATCTTGCTCCTGCTGAATACCTCGATGCTGTAAAATCCATCGGCGAGCAAGGTTGTGCGATGATTCTCGCTGCCTATCTACGTACATTGGATTTTGAAGCTGAGTTTGTCGATCCGGGCGATGCAGGTATGTTGATGACAGAAGAATTTGGCGATGCCACGCTTCTAGATGAGAGCATGAGTGATTTATCTGAGCTCAAAGAACGTACAGGTATTGTAATTTTCCCAGGTTTTTATGGTTTTACTAGAAGTGGAAAACGCGCGACTTTTTCGCGCGGTGGCTCTGATATCTCAGGTTCGATCTTGGCTTGTGCAGTCGATGCTGAGATCTATGAGGTATGGACAGATGTCGATGCAGTTTATTCAGTCAGTCCAGAGCTAGTCGCTGATCCACATATGATCAAAGAGTTGAGCTATCGCGAGATGCGAGAACTCGCTTATTCTGGAGCAGGAGTTATTCATCCTGAAGCCATGGTTCCTGTTTTGCACAAGGGTATCGACATACATTTACGCAATACAGATAATCCAGATGCTGCTGGCACCTTCGTCGTGCGCGAACGCACTAATTTTGAGGGTGTTGTAACCGGTATATCTGGTTCTAAGAATTTTGTGAGTTTGAATATCTCCGATTATCTGATGAATCGTAATGTCGGCATTGTAGCTGATATCTTGAGAATTTTAGCTGAGGAAAAAGTTTCTTTTGAGCATATGCCTTCTGGCATCGATTCAATCAGTATCATCATGCGAGAGGAAAACTTTCCACGTGAAGCTGAACGTCGTGTAGTCAAGCGTATACGTGACGAATTGGAGCTGCACGCCGTAGAGGTTTATCGTGGTTTGGCACTGGTCATGCTAGTAGGAGAAGCTATGGCTGATACCGTCGGTGTAACTGCACGTGCAGTCACAGCTCTCAGCAGAGCTAATGTAAGCTTGGAGATGATTATTCAGGATCACTCCGAGATGAGCGTCATTTTTATCGTTGACAGTAAATTCTGTAATTATTCAGTAGAAACCTTGTATTACGAATTTTTCACCCGACAATACTAAGTAGTGATATAGTTTTGCTATGAGTGGAATTAAACAGATCGCCAATAATCCGCGAGCTAGACATGATTTTCATATCCTTGAAGATTATGAGACAGGAATTTGTCTGACGGGTACAGAGGTCAAGTCTATTCGCCGTGGTAAGATCAATATCAAAGAAGCTTATGTCACTATCAAGAATGGCGAGATGTTTATAATTGGTGCCAACATCGCACCTTATTCAGAAGGGAATCGCTTCAATGTCGATCCCTTACGTCAACGTAAGCTGTTGATGCACCGGCATCAGATACGCAATCTACATCAACAAGTGAAACTCGACGGTTTGACTTTGGTGCCATTATCTGTATATCTATCGAAGGGAAGAGTAAAATTACAGATAGGTCTAGCCAAAGGTAAAAAGAATTACGATAAACGACAAGATATGATCAAACGCGATGCAGAGAGAGCGATGCGGGAGCATACGCGGGGAGGCAACTATAGATAATTTAGCTTATATAGGTATCACCAGTGCGGGTAGTTCAGAGAAATCCAATCAGGATTCATTGCTCTGCAACCGCCGTTTTTTACCTGATACCATGCAAAATTTTGAAGAAGTAGCAAATAGCTCCGATAAATGTTGGCAGATCTATGCAGTGACTGATGGCATGGGTGGTTCTGGCATAGGGGACATCTCTGGTCGCTTAGTACAAGAGATGTTGGTTGAACACATAGCTGGTCTGCAAGATCAAGATATCGAAGAATTTGATTTTGTTAAATTCATTCAGAATTTTCTCGATAACGCCGATAAAAGTTTGCAGAAACGCTTGAAAAAATATAGTGGCAAACCTGTCGGTTGTTCACTGGCATTGGTTTTGATCTGTGATTCTGTAGCCTACACCATGAGTGTCGGCAGCAACAGCATCATGATGATGCGTGAACAACAATTATATGCGATGACTAAGAAGCATGAATTGGATGAAAAAGGTGGCAGACCATTAGTATTTCTTGGCAATCATCCAGGCATCGGCAGATTGAAAGCTCATAATCTCAATCGTATAGATTTGGAGTCAGGCGATTTGATTATCTTGATGACCGACGGTATGGCCGATGATATCGACAAGTTAGAGCCGATCTTTGCCAGTGAAGATAATTTAGCAGAAAAAGCTGCTAAAGTTTATCAGCAGGCAGAGAGCCATAACCCCTTAGACAACAAATCGATGATTGTTTTAGCTGCAGATGGAGAGTTGCCCGATGTCAGTGTGAGCAGTATTTTGTTGGGCAACAAAACTGAAGAAGTGAGCAATAAAAGTGAAACTAGTTCAGCAGAGATAGATCCTTTTGCTCCACCTATCGAGCAGAAAGAAGATACTGACTCACTGGGTTTCCTGAACCATCGTTTGACAGATAATGAGGATGAGTTTACAACGGGTCAACACAATCTGCATGGCGTTTCCATTTTAGGTCAAGACGATTTCCCCCGAATTGCCGATACTGGCGTTATGGGCAGCGATACTTATCTCAAAGGAGATGCCTATCTGTCAAAGGATAATCTGGATGTTTACGACACAGGTTATCTACCTGATATAACAGATGATTTTGCTGCTTTCTATCAACCTAAGTCCATCAATCCTTTTACCTTGTTCCTCAAGAGTTATGGTGTCGGAGCCCTGATCGGTTTCGCTTTAGTTTTAATTGTCTATTTCTTCTTGTGGTGATGTGAGGTGAGCATGCCAAAATATAATAATTACATAAATTGGGATGAATATTTTATGGGTATTGCTCTGATGGCAGCTCACCGCAGCAAAGACCCCAATACACGCATAGGAGCTTGTATAGTAGACAGTGATAACAAAATCGTATCTCTCGGCTATAACGGTATGCCTAGAGGTTGTTCTGATGATGAATTCCCTTGGGAGCGAGAAGGTGATTCTCTCGAAACAAAGTATCCTTATGTCTGCCACGCTGAGCTCAATGCCATCCTCAATAGTGCCGGCAAAAATTTACAGGGTTGTAAGATCTATGTACCATTATTCCCTTGTAATGAATGCTGTAAAGCCATCATTCAATCAGGTATAAAAGAGGTGATATATCTGTCGGATAAGTACGCAGATCAACCTGCTTTCATCGCTTCCAAACGCATGATGGATGCTGCTGGCATTTATTATCATTCGTTACAGACAGAGCTCACCAATTTGACCATCTCCTATCTGCCGTCTGACGTTTGAGATGGTATTTAGTTGAAATCTTTATAGGTATCTGAGTATCTATGCGTATTAATCGCTTCATCGCCGATAGTGGATATTGCAGTCGTCGTCAAGCTGATGCCCTGATCTCTGCGGGTAAAGTGACGATCAACGGTAGACGTGCTGATCTTGGCGCCACAGTCAATCCTCAAGATAAGATTGTAGTTGAAGGTAAGAGAATTAAGCAGCGCACACAGGCTTATACCTATATCTTGCTCTATAAACCACGTGGAATCACTTGTACTACAGATCGACGTCGCAAGGACAACATCATCGACTATCTAGGCTATCCCAAACGTCTATTTCATGTCGGTCGTCTAGATCGAGATTCTGAAGGTCTGATCATACTCACTGATGATGGATCCATCGTCAACCGTATACTACGTGTAGCTGAAAACAAGGAAAAAGAGTATGAAGTCACAGTAGATCGCGATATCACGGTGGATTTTCTCAAGCGATTAGAGCAGGGAGTGCCCATACTCAATACCATTACTAAACCGTGTAAAACCAAACAGATCGATACCAGACGATTTCGCATAATTTTGACTCAGGGATTGAATCGCCAAATACGTCGTATGTGTGAGTATTGTCGATACAATGTGGAGCAGCTTAAGCGGGTGCGTATTATGCATATAAGTTGTGGCTCGATGAAACCTGGTGATTGGCGTTATCTGACAGCTAAAGAGATCGCTGAATTAAATAAAAAGTGACATTCAGTCACTTTTTATTTATCTTCTTCTTCGCCAGCATCTTTGGCATCTTTGATATAGGCTTCTCTCTGCATGATTTTTTCAGCATAGGGCAACTTCAACGAGAAAGTTGAACCTTCATCCAGTGCACTGCTGACAGAAATTTGCATGCCCATCAGATCAGCCAATTCACGGGCGATGGAAAGTCCTAAGCCTGTACCACGCTGATTATGTGATTTGTCGGCCTTATAAAAA
>JAEWFX010000017.1 GCA_023388605.1 Bacillota bacterium | reverse complement strand
ATCATCTTGTTGCCCAGAAGTATCTGAATCAAAAGGTCTGACAAAAATCGTAATCTCTTCTGGCGTCATGGCCTCTGTACGTGTATTCAATCCTGACTTGTTGTCTACCTTGAGTTTGAGCTTATGGATACCTGGTGTTTTGATCTCATCCAGATCAGCATAGACAACTACATCTTTGGCTGTAATCTTGTTGACAATATTCTTGCGTCCTTTAAGACGAATATTCACGTCCTGAACCGGATAGATTATCTCTAGTTGACGTTCAGTCAGCTTATCCTCGTTGTAGTAATTCAAACTGAGCTGATAACTGGCTGTGTCCAAAGGATTGATCTGCACCTGGACATAGGTCCACAAAACTAAAGATATGGCTATGGCGAAAAAGATCAAACTGAGACGGAATTTGCCCTGCTTGCGTTTGAGTACTTTACGGGGATTGAGTTGACGCCAACTCCAAAAAGAAGCCTTTTCCTCATCTGCGACCTTGAGCAGACGGTAGAGCTGGCGACGTAATTTGTCTGGTCCATCCAGAACATATAGACGACCATCGACTGCAATAGAGATCGTACCCTTTTCTTCAGATACTACGATGGCGATGGTATCACCCATCTCGCTGGCACCGATGGCTGCACGGTGACGCGTACCGAAATCTGTACGCAGATGTAGACTGTCAGAGAGAGGTATGTGGATACGGGCAGCAGCGATCGCATTGTCACGGATAACTACAGCCCCATCATGCAGAGGTGTGCCCACATAGAAGATCTGACGCAACATCGTATCAGTTACAGGGGCATTGATCTGAAAAGCATTCTCTTGTTGGATCAGTTCCCCCAAGGGTGTGCTGCGTTCGAGCAGAATCAAAGCACCGGTACGAGTTTTAGCTAAGTAATCACAAGCATTGACTATGTTCTCGATGGTGCTGTCATACTTATCTTTACGCGACAATTTATCCGTAGCGATATTCTGCAAGTTAGCAGGCAGAGAAACTAAGCCAGAGCGTCCCATCGTCTCTAAAGCTTTTCTCAATTCGGGTTGGAAGATAACGACGAAGGCGATGGTGAAGATTTGAATGGTATTATTCAATATAAAAGTGATGGTGCTGAGACCGAAGATACGTGAAAGCATACCTAGAATCAAAATCAAGAGTATGCCCTTCAATAATTGCCAAGCACGTGTGTCACGAATCAAACAGAGGATGTAGTAGAGGAAGATAGATGCGACTGTTACGTCGATCAAAGACAGCAATATATCTTTAGGTCCACCGATGAAGAGCAAACCGTCACTGAGCAAATCCCACAAACTGGTGAAAAATTGCTTGATACTGGTAAAGATATCACCGGAAAATATCAACTGACTTCTCCTCCACAAAAAATCTTAATCTATTATAGAACATCTACCCCTAGTTGTGCTAAACTAACTGTAGTTTCCGGGGGCAGGGTGTAATTCCCTACCGGCGGTGTTCCGAAAGGTAAGTCCGCGAGCCTATGGCTGACAAGGTGAGATTCCTTGACCGACAGTTAAAGTCTGGATAAAGGAACCAAAATATATTCGTCTCCCCGGATTTCGGGGTTTTTTATTGCCCCGAGAAGGAGGCAAAATGTCAAATTATCTCAAAGCAGAAAAGTCTAGAGCAGATGTTTCTCTAGCCAAACAAGTCGCAAAAATCGGAGTTCTATCCGCCTGTGCCATCATCTTGATGTATCTGGATTTCCCGATCCCCTTGATGCCACCATTTCTTAAGTTCGACTTCGCCGAAGTCCCAGCCCTGCTAGGTGCATTCAGCCTGGGCCCAGTCGCCGGTGTCTTAATCGAATTGATCAAAAACTTGGCACATCTACCCGTAAGTTCTACTGGTTTTGTCGGAGAGCTCGCCAATTTCTTAGTGTGCGGTGGTTTCGTCTTGGTAGCAGGCTTGATGTACAAACAACGTCACACCATCCGTCAAGCTGTTTTCGCTTTATTGTCAGCCACAGTGGCCATGGCTATCATCGGTGTAGTCTGCAACTACTACATCAATCTGCCCTTCTACATCAACGTGATGGGTTTTGATATGGATAAAATCATCGGCATAACCAACGGTGTCGGCAATACCCTAGTCCATGATATGTTCACTTTCCTATTGTGGGTTATCGTGCCATTCAATCTGATCAAAGGTCTCTTGACCTCATTGATCATCGGCTTGATCTATAAGCGAGTAAGCCCTCTTTTACACAATTAACTGTAATTTCTGAGGCTCACGACTTCGTAACCTTCATCCCGGATCATGGTTGATCCGCCTTGGAAGCTTTTTTCGATCGCCACCGCTACACCCACTACTTCCGCCTCTGCTTGTCTGACAATGCGGATCAGTCCCTGCATGGCTTGCCCACGAGCCAGAAAATCATCGACTAGAAGAATGCGGTCACCTGGCTGTATTAAACTTTTAGATAAACTCAGAGGATAGAAATTCTGGCGTGTATAGGAATAAACTTGACATTCTAAAACTGCACCTGTCACATTGTGCGGCGTACCCTTCTTCGCGAAGATGGCATTGATCTTCATCGCCTGAGCTGTAGCAAAAGCCAGGGCGATACCCGATGCTTCGACTGTCAAGATTTTATCGACCTGGCGATCGGAAAAGGCCTCAGCAAAACCACGTCCGATAGCCTCTATCAATTTGATATCCAGTGCCTGATTGAGGAATCGATCGACACGAATCATCTCTCTTTCTTGAATGGAGCCTTCAGCATCAATTTTGTTGCCTAAAAGAATCTGTGCACGCCTAAATTTATTCCCTAAAACCATGGTCACCTCTTGCGAGTAAGTGTACAACTAGACAAACCATGTTTCAATTAGAAAAATTGACAGTAATAGTGCTAAACTAATTTAAATAAATATACAAATTCATGAGGAATTCACATGTTATTAGAAAAACTTAGAAAAGAAGTCTACGAAGCCAATATGGTTTTGCCAGAAAAAGGTTTAGTCACCTACACTTGGGGTAATGTATCTGGCATCGATCGCGAACAGGGATTGGTCGTCATCAAACCTTCGGGTGTCAGTTATGAGGATCTCTGCCCTGAGAATATGGTGGTACTGAATTTAGATGGTGAAATTGTCGAGGGCGATCTCAATCCCTCATCAGATACCAAAACTCATCTTGAGCTGTACAAAGCCTTCCCCGAAATCGGCGGCATCGTCCATACTCACAGTCGTCATGCTGTCGCCTGGGCACAAGCTGGCAAAGACATCCCCTGCTATGGAACTACACACGCTGATTATTTCTACGGCAGCATACCCTGTGCACGAGTTCTCACTCCAGCTGAAATAGACGAAGATTACGAGCTGAACACAGGCAAGATTATCGTCGAGACTTTCCGCGAGAGAAATCTCAACAGCAAGCATGTACCTGCCATCATCTGCCATGGACACGGACCTTTTACTTGGGGTAAATCACCTGCTGAAGCTGTATACCATGCTGTAGTTTTGGAAGAAGTAGCACGTATGGGCATTCTCACTCTGCAAATCGATGCCGAGGCCGCTCCAGCACCACAGCATCTGCAAGATAAACATTTTATGCGCAAACACGGACCAAATGCCTACTACGGTCAGAAAAATTCAAATCATTAATCTCAATAAAACCGACGCAAAAGCAAAATAACTTGATCCCAAAAGATCTGAGCAAATTAAAAGGGCTATCTCATTTGAGATAGCCCTATATTCATTCACAAAACAACTAGTGTTGCAATTTCTTAGCCAGCTGGCTCTTCTTGCGAGCAGCCTTATTCTTGTGAATCAAGCCTTTGCTGACCGCGCGATCAATGCTGGCCTGAGCTTTTTTCAACAAGTCTGCTGCATTATCCGCAGATTCGCTTAAAGCAACTTCAGTTCTCTTGATAACGGTTTTCAACTCGCTTTTTTTGCTCTTATTAAAACGTGCCTTGTTGCTATTTACTGATACACGCTTAATAGCAGATTTGATGTTGGGCATCTTCTCACCTCCTGCGGACATATTTAGCAAGCGATATCATACCACCATAAAAAATGAAAATCAACAGTATTCAGTAATAAACACTGCTAACTAAAGTAAAAATTAAGTTAATACTTTTCATTCAACTTCTTCTTCACGCACTAATTCTAAAACACCTAAGTACTTACCTGCTGCGTTGCGGACAGCTCGATATTCGACAATTAGATGAATCGGCCCTTTATTCACCTCACGCACGAATAAGTCACGTTCACCGGACTTGAAGGCTGCGATCATCTGACGAACAATCGCTTCAGCATGAGGCGGATGACAACTGTATACGTCTCTACCCAACGCTTGTTTCGGTCTCTTAAAATGCTTGAAGCCAGGGCTTTCATTGAAATAACGATTTATATCATCGGCATCTACAAAAGTAATCTCTTGCGGGATGGCATTGAGCATTGCAATCAATTCTTCCTTGGTTAGAGAGCCATTATCTAACTCAATACGCTCCTCTCCATCAGAAACGCTTTCCGTCTTTGCTGCGGTGATAATCTGAGTATTTCCTTCTTTTGTCTCAGCCGAATCTCTGTCTGACTGGATGTCTAACTGGTTATTGTTCTTAGTATTCCACGGCTTTTGTGTGACTCCCAGGCATACCTCATAGGCCTTGATATCTTCATATATCTGAACCCAATCTTCAGCTGATAATTGCTTAGCGCAGATAGGGAGTAGAAATGCTTTTTCTTTCTGACACATTTCCTGCAAATTAGCTATTAATTCTCTGTTCAGAGAAGAAATATCGCCTTGCTTAAGCTTGCGCAGAGCTCTATGTAATTCTTGACGCAATTCAACATCTTTGGCCCACATGACTTTAGCTGGTCCAATGATGCCGTACTTCACATTGAGTAGCGGATAGATAAGATCTCCCTTTTTAGAAAAATGAATGGGAATTTGTGCCAGTTCAGCACAGAGCGAGTTAAGGTTCTGCTCGTCTTTAACATCGCCGTCAAGGACGGCGATTGCTTTTGCTAAAACTTGTTCGATGGCATCGACCTCAGTTGCAAAATATTTAAGCGGATGCGCTTCGTCTACTTCTGGCAGAGTTGCAGAACAAGTATAGGCTTTTTGATCTTGGAATAAAGCTGAATGCAGATCACAGAGTTTTTGAATTTCTCTGGCAGGCACGCCACTTTCCATCAGTGATTTTTCGGCCGCCATAATTTCATTGACATCAACATTGTGAAACTGTTGTTTGAATCTCTCACGTACCACAGCTAACTCTTCACCTGCGTGTAAACTCTGCAAAAGTGTTCGTAATTGTTCGACTTTCTCTTCGCTAGCAACAGCTGAATTCATATTGATTTCATAGCCTGCTTTTTTGAGCCTATTGACAATTGCGACCCATGAAATACCTTTCATTTTGGCACCACGTTGCAGAGTCATATGTTTGCCCACAGTTTTGCGGACTAATGGATTTTTGATCTCGGTAAAACCTATGTCATATAAGACATCGATCAATTCAGGGTATTCTTGTGTCAAGTTATATACCGATTGATTCTTATCTATTATTTTCATGGTTGCTCCTTTGTGTTTAAAAATCATTGTTCTTACTCGGTCGTTTTACTGTGTTGTTTTCTCCCCCGTTTTCACATTAGTTAGCATAGGCTAATTCTTTTGTTCGATCAATGGCAGAGAGGCAATCAATCTAGGTTAATATGCCTATCAGATAAATATTACATATGGCTATGAATGTCGGCATCATGCCTATAACTGGTATTCCACTTCCTTTTGTCAGTTGCGGAGGCAGTTCGATGATAATAAACTACATTTGTGTCGGTATCATCCTCAATATCTCGATGAACTACAAACATTGGCGGGGGTGAACTGACAATAAATTGAGAGGAGAAAATATGGCTAGAGAATCACACGAATTCTATCTGCAGCGTGCTATCGAAGTTTCTAAGCGATCTCGAGAGCACGGCAACACACCCTTTGGGGCACTGCTTGTCAGCCCAGAGGGTGAAATTTTATTAGAGCAAGAGAACATCGAGATCACGGAGCATACTTGCACTGGGCATGCCGAGACTGCGTTGATGCAGCGTGCTTACCAAAAGTATCCTAAGGACTACTTATGGGAATGCACCCTCTACACGACAGCTGAACCCTGTGCGATGTGTTCGGGAGCGATTTACTGGGGCAATGTAGGCACTGTTGTCTATGCGATGACCGAGCGAAGATTGTTGCAATTGACCGGGGCACACGAACAAAATCCAACTTTTGATTTGCCCTGTCGGGAAGTATTTGCAGCCGGTCAAAAACCGATAACTGTGGTCGGACCTTTTCCAGAGTTAGAAGAAGCCGCCGCAGAAGTACACTTAGGCTATTGGGATTAAGGGAGATATAGATGAAAGAAGCATATAAACAACAGAATGTACAGGCGGAAGTCAGCCAGAGTTCTGATTACGAGAATTCAGCGGTACCAGCGAGCGCCAAAAAGAGTTTTGCCTCGATCACTATTGTGTGGTTGGGTTTTGTCTTTGTTATCACTTCGATGATGACAGGTGGTGGTCTCGCCGCAGGTTTAAATTTCCGTGAAATAGTTTTGACCACCTTGCTCGGCAATATCTTCCTGTCGGTGATCGCGATCGCTATGGCGTACATGGCAAGTAATACAGGACTAAGTTTTGCATTGTTGACTAGATATACTTTCGGTAACACAGGTTCGAAGATTGCGACCTTATTTGTACCGATCGTCAATATCGGTTGGTATACCATCCAAGCAGCTACTTACGGTCATTTTATCGCCAGTGTTTTTAAGATCGAAGGCGTCGGCGAATTAGTTATTTTATTTCTGAGTGCAGTAGTGATGGGTATCTTTGCCTTCGCTGGTATCAAAGCGATATCTATCTTGGGATACGTAGCTATTCCGGCTATTATTTTTCTCTCCATCGCCACAGCGATCAAATCTGGCAACACCGTCGGTTGGCAGAATGTGTTGGCTTTTCAAGCGAGTGAAAAATTACCTTTTGTGAACGGTATCACCATCGTCATCGGCACATGGATTCTGTCGACGGCGACCTGCATAGCCGATACCATGCGCTATGCTCGCAGTGCCAAAGAAGCTATGTTGAGTGCGGTGATCGGTCTCTTGGGCGGTAATACTTTGTTGATTTTATGTGGTGCAGTCGCTGCCATCGGTATGGGTAACAGCGATCTAACTGCGGTGTTATTGGGATTAGGTTTGGTCGTCCCCAGCATTATTTTGATGACTACCAATATTTTTACGACCAATGCAGCCAATCTCTATTCATCATCACTCAATCTCGCCAATAGTTTTAGAACTGACCGCAAGAAAATCATCGCTGTGGTCTTAATCGCTTCGGGTCTGCTCTGTTTGACCAAGCCTTATCAGATCGATTTCTTGTTTTCCTTTTTAAATCTACTCGGTGTCATAGTGCCGCCACTAGCTGGCATTATGCTCGCTAATTACTACTTAATTCATAAGCGTAAGTATCCTACTTTAGATAGCGAACAGATCAGAGATTGGGATATCACCCCCTGGATAGCTTGGCTACTAACTTACGGAGTGGTGAAGTTAATTCAACATTATCTGAGCACACCATCGACACTGAACGGTATTTTCGGTCTGCCCGCACTGAACGGTATTGTGTTTGGCATGATCATCTACACCGTTATTTATCAACTAATCGGGAAGAGAGGAAAGACTGATGCAAAGTAATACAGATTTAAAATTGTATAAAGCACTAGCTTTGCTAGGCATTATCGTAATGGGTGTGGGCTCATTTTTGAGTTGCTTAGCTACGACGACTACCGGTGTAAATGTAGGTATTGTCCTATTGCTAATCAGTTTAGTCATGACGATTACCGCTTTTTCTAAATGGCAGCCGTAACGATCAGCGTTACTTACTAAAATTTACTTTTCGAGCGGATAGATAAGATCTCCCTTTTTAGAAAAATAAATGGGAATTTGTGCCAGTTCAGCACAGAGTGAGTTAAGGTTCTGCTCGTCTTTAACATCGCCGTCAAGGACGGCGATTTCTTTTGCTAAAACTTGTTCGATGGCATCGACCTCAGTTGCAAAATATTTAAGCGGATGCGCTTCGTCTACTTCTGGCAGAGTTGCAGAACAAGTATAGGC
>JAEWFX010000036.1 GCA_023388605.1 Bacillota bacterium | reverse complement strand
CTCGTATTCAGACCATTTACAGTACAGACGCTGCCATCAGAAAGGCTGTCAGTGAAGCCGACTTAGTTGTCGGAGCTGTGCTGATTCCCGGAAGAGCTGCTCCTAAATTGATGAAACGTGAGTATATCAAGGATATGTCACCCGGTTCGGTTATAGTCGATGTCGCTGTAGATCAAGGTGGCTGCTGTGAAACTACCAAGGTCACTTATCACGATCATCCTACTTTTGAAGTGGATGGCATCGTGCATTATTGCGTAGGCAATATGCCGGGTGCTGTGCCACGCACATCCACTATAGCCTTGACCAATGCGACTCTGAGTTATGGTTTATTGATCGCAGATAAGGGTCTAGAGGAAGCTTGTAAGATCAAGCCTTCAATAATCAGCGCTATCAATACCTATAACGGTAAGTTGACATGCCGAAATGTGGCGGATAGTTTCGGTCTTGAATATGTGAGTGTTGAAGAACTCTTTTAATTCCCATAAAATCCATTGACAAAGGTCAGAGTAATCTGACCTTTGTTACAATGTCGGAAATGGATTTATGGAAATATTAAAATTAATTCAAGGAATGGTCTGGGGACCGATCACCCTAATCTTATTGATCGGCACAGGTTTATATCTATCTCTTCGTCTCAATTTATTGAATGTTTTCGGCTTGCCCAGAGCTATAAGATATATTTTTCAAAAAGAACCAGGCATTGAAGGTGTGGGTGATGTTTCTCCGATCGCTTCATTGTGCACTACTTTGGCAGCCACCATCGGCACAGGCAGTATTGTCGGTGTAGCTACTGCTCTGCGTGCAGGCGGCCCGGGCGCTTTGTTTTGGATGTGGATTTCCGCCATTGTAGGTATGTCTACTAAATATGCTGAAGGTGTACTGGCTGTAAAGTATCGTATCACCGATGAAAATGGTGAGAGTGCTGGTGGACCCATGTACTACATAGAGTATGGTATGGGTAAGAAATGGATTCCGTTGGCTAAGGCTTTCGCCTTGTTCGGTGCGTTTACAGCATTGCTTGGTTGTGGCACATTTCCGCAGGTTAATGCCATAGCTGAATCATTGCATTTGACTTTTAATCTACCTATTTGGGTAGTAGGTCTTTTAGTCACTAGCGCAGTGGCTGCTGTAGTTTTAGGTGGTATCAATTCGATTTCTAAAACAGCTGAAGTTATCGTCCCGCTCATGGCCATATTCTACGTGGTGGGATCTGTAGCCATCCTGGTTTTGCACATAGATCGTCTGCCAGCAGTCTTCGGTGAGATCTTCAGGGCTGCCTTCTCGCCTTATGCTATGGCAGGAGGCGTATCGGGTACTGTGATTATTTCGGTGATGTCAGCCGTACGTAACGGTGTAGCCCGCGGTGTATATACGAATGAAGCTGGTCTAGGCAGTTCGCCCATTGCAGTCGCGGCGGTCAAGACTAAGTCGTCAGTAAGGCAGGGTTTAATCTCGATGACGAGTGTATTTTTTACCACTCTAGTCATCTGCTCGATGACGGGTTTTGTCATCATCTTATCAGGTTTGCTCGAGACCTCAGATCTAGATGGCAGCAAACTTTCGAATACAGCCTATCAATTAAGTCTACCTAGTAATATAGGTACATACATAGTATCCATAGGATTGACTTTTTTTGCCTTTACGACGATTATCACTTGGTGCTATTACGGTGAACGTTGTTTTAACTACCTAGTCAATACTGCGAGATATGCTACTGGCTTCAAGGTGCTCTATATTCTATTCGTAGCTATAGCTCCTTATCTGTCTCTGAAAACGGTATGGCTGATAGCTGATATCACCAATGCCTTGATGGCTTTCCCCAATCTGATCGCACTCTTGATTTTAAGCCCTATTGTCATACGTGAGACAAAGAAGTATTTTACAGCAGAAAAGAATGCTAAATCGCCAGCTGAAATTAAAGAATAGCTGTGAATTTAGACAAGTGTCTGAAATACAGGCGATATAATATAATTTAGCTTGATTGTTCCAGCATTTTTGAAGAGGCTGATATGCAGAATTTATTTAGACGTTATGGTTACATCTTCGCCACTTTTGGAGGCTATATCTTAGCTTTTCTCTATCCGTACCTGGTTGGTGTTGAGAGTAGTATGAATTCCACCGAGGTCCTGTTCCAGTTAGGAGCAGCACTGCTAACAACTATAGTTATACATCTATTCGTCTATAAGAATGTGGCGCACATGGATAAAAACCAACTTCGTCGCACGGTGTCGGGCGTCGTCTGCATCATGCTTATCTTCGCAGTTTTCAATCCTATTCCGCTACCGCAAGGGACAATTTTTGTCTGGAGTTTTGCTCTTAGGATCAGTCTTTTATCGCTTGTCTTGGCGGCGTGTATTTATGGAGCTAAAGAAGTAATTATTCTACGTCGTATAAGTGCCTTTTTGGTCGTAGCCTGGTTGCAGAGCCTCCTCAGTGAGACCGCCATGTGTGCTAATTTCTTTACCAAACATCCTTACTTTGCATTTTATGTCGGTGCTCTGGTCGCTTTCATTTATTGGATTTATGATTTTGTAAAACATTACGATGAGGAAAGCAAGACGATTAAATATAAATGATGTATTTAATTGTTTGAAAATTGGCTTGCATATTCAAAGAGTTTTGATATAATAATCGAGCGTCTGTTCGCAGGCGTTCTTTTAGTGCATAAAATTTAGTGTTATATAAAGTTAGGGGGACATCAAAATGAAAGTCAGACCTTCAGTAAAGCCGATGTGTGAGAAGTGTCGCGTTATTAAACGCAAGGGCAAAGTAATGGTTATCTGTTCTGACCCCAAACATAAACAAAAACAAGGTTAATCAATTAGCTATTCAATACACGACAGGATGCGGCTGCATCAATCCTGCTCCGATTGTTGTTTTCCTTATTTCGTGTTTTGGCGATAGATTTTTGTAATACATTAGGAGGTATACAATGGCTCGTATTGCCGGTGTTGATTTACCGAATGAGAAGCGCGTTGAAATCGGGCTTACTTACATTTACGGAATCGGCAGAACATTTTCCAACCAAATCTTGGAAAAATGCGAAATAAACCCAGATACCAGAGTAAAAGATCTAACTGAAGATCAAGTATCTAAAATCCGTGACACCATCGAGAATGGCTACACTGTAGAAGGTGATCTCCGTCGTGAAATCGCTATGAATATCAAGCGTTTGACTGAGATCGGTTGCTATCGTGGACGCCGTCACCGCATGGGTCTGCCCGTACGTGGACAACGTACCAAGACCAATGCTAGAACTCGTAAAGGTCCTCGTCGTACTATGGCGAACAAGAGAAAGTAGGTGTGAGGGATGGCAAAAGCTGTTAAAGGTAAAAAAGGTGCTACTCGCACCAGAAGAAGAGATCGTAAGAACGTTCTCAAGGGACAGGCACATATCCATGCTTCGTTCAACAATACCATCGTCACCATCAGTGACTTGCAGGGCAATGTTATCTCATGGTCATCTGCAGGTGCTCAAGGTATGCGTGGTTCCAGAAAGAGCACTCCCTTCGCTGCTCAGTTAGCTTCTGAAGCTGCAGCTAAGGCAGCTATGGATCATGGTATGCAGTCAGTTGAAGTTTATGTCAATGGTCCTGGTTCAGGACGTGAGTCAGCAATTCGCGCATTGGCGACCGCTGGATTAGAAGTTGTCTTGATTAAAGATGTGACTCCCATTCCGCACAATGGTTGCAGACCGCCGAAGAGAAGAAGAATCTAAGAGTACTTGGATTATCACTAGGAGGCTTTGATGTCGGAAACAAAACATCCATCAATTGATTGCGTAGAGCAGACTGGTAACGGTACTTATGCCCGTTTCGTAGTCGAACCACTGGAGAGAGGCTACGGCACTACCTTAGGTAACTCTTTGCGTCGTGTGTTGCTGTCATCTTTGCCCGGCTGTGCTGTTACATCACTGAGAGTCGACGGAGTATTCCACGAATTCTCAACCATCCCAGGTGTGATTGAGGATATGACTGAGATTATTCTCAATGTCAAACTCATCCGTGCTCGCATCAAGGGTACTGGTGTCAAGACTGTCTACATCAGCAGCTTAGAAGGTCAGACTGGTGCTATTACCGCAGGAGATATCACCTGTGACGAAGAAGTAGAGATCGCCAATCCTGATCATGTTATCTGTCACCTGAACGGCGAAGGTAAGCTGTTTATGGAATTGACTCTAGCTAATGGTGTCGGCTACAACAGTGCTGAACAAAACAAATGGCAAGAACAACCGATCGGCGTTATCCCCATCGATTCTATCTTCAATCCTGTACGCAAAGTTAACTACCATGTTGAAAATACACGCGTCGGACAATTCACTGATTTCGACAAACTCACATTAGAGATTTGGACTGATGGCACTGTCAACGCAAGTAATGCCATCACCTATGCAGCAAATCACTTGATCGATCAGTTGAATCTGTTCTGTAACCTCGATCGCGAAGTTGAGGTCAAGGAAGTTGATGATAGAGTTGAAGATGAAGATCCCGAGACCGAGACCTTGATCGAAGACGTCGATTTTTCTGTCAGAACATACAATTGCTTAAAGCGTGCCAATATTAATACTCTCCAAGACTTAGTTTCGAAAACAGAAGCTGACATGATGAAAGTGCGCAACCTAGGCAAGAAATCATTAGAGGAAGTCATCATCAAACTCAACGAGATGGGTTTGGGCTTGGCCGATTCTAAGTAGTTAGGAGAAGGAGGAACAATGCTCGGATATAGAAAATTAGGTCGCAAGACTGGCATCCGTAAATCCATCTTACGCAATATGGCCACAACCTTGATCGTCAAGGGCAAGTTGGTCACTACACATAAAAGAGCTTTAGAAGTTCAGAGACTGGCTGAGAAGTTGATCACTCTAGCTGTCAAGGAACACAAGAATTTCGATACTGTCGAAAAGAAAGTATCGAAGGCAAAACTAGATGGCAAAGGCAGAAAGATGTTGACCTCTGCAGAATCGAAGAATGGCAATAAGTACGATGTCGTTCAACGTGAACTGACCACTAAGATGGTGCAGGTCGATCATCCTTCACGCTTAGCTGCCCGTCGCAAGCTCTTCAACAACATGTTTGAATTCAAAGATGAGAAAGGTCAGAGAGTCAACACCGTGAACTATTTGTTCAACGAAGTTGCTCCTAAATATGCTGACCACAAAGGTGGTTACACCAGAATCATCAAGATGGGTCCCCGTCGTGGTGATGCAGCTGAGATGGTAGTGATCGAATTAGTTTAATGCTTATCGATATGTTGATCTAAAACCGCTAGCAATAGCGGTTTTTCTATTTGTTGATGTTACACTCTTTAGAGTTCATACATTAATTCTGTGTTGCTGGGTAGTAGAAGGTTCTGTTCTTCGCTCAAAGCTTGATCGGTAACAAAGTAGTCGACCGAAGACATCTCACTGATACGACAGAGAGCGGTGTGGTTGAGCTTTCTATTATCTGCTAACAACATGGTTTTCTTTGCACATTCTAGCATTTGACGTTTGGGTTCTGCCTGGAAGGTATCAGTTTCATAAAAATATTTAAGATCGCAGCAATTACAGGAGAGGATGGCGAGATCGGCTGAGAATTGTTGTAGGTATTTAATACAGCTATCTCCGATAACCGAAGATGAATTGGGTTTGATCACGCCACAACACATGAAGGTAGAGATGTTTGGTAGTGAGATCAATTGTTGTGCGGTGCGTACTCCGTTGGTGATGATGGTGAGATTGTGAAATTGATTGAGCAAAGGGATAAGTGCCATCACTGTCGAGCTGGAATCAAAGAAGAGGACCATGTCATTTTTGATCATCTGCACGGCCAATTGTGCCATATATTTTTTCTCTGCTTGGTTAGTGTTGATTCTGGCTATATCGGAGAATTCATAGGCGGTACTGCGATTGAGACGGACTCCGCCACGGGTACGGCTGACGAGATTTTCTGATTCTAATTGAATGAGATCACGCCGTATGGTAGATTTCGAACAAAAAGTTTTTTCACATAGATCTTGAATAGTCAGATAGTTTTCTACAGAGAGTAACTTTAGGATTTCTTTGAGACGTTCGCGATAGGTAATTTGGCTCATATTCAATCTCCTGTCATTTGTGCATATTGTACTATCTTTTGAATTAATGTGCATTTTTATGAACTAAAAGAACTATTAATTATCCATGATTTGGAATAAATTCAACATGATAGTTCATTTATTGACGATAGTGTTATACACTTTATACGATATAACCAATCAAATTCCGCATGCTATTTGTGCAGGAGGTCAAATGTATAAGGTTTTAGCCGTTGATATGGGAGCGACTTCCATTCGCTGTTATCTCGCCACTTATGCTGATGGAGAGTTACATCTCGAAGAGGTGAACAGATTTAGACATCAAAGAGTCACTGAGCAGGGACGTGTACGTTGGCAATGGGATTTGATCATGGATAATATTGTCTCTACTATCTTGCGTTATGCTGATGAACTCAATGCAGTTGCGGTAGACACGTGGGGAGTAGATTGTTGTTTCTTAGACAGTGATGGTGAGTTGATCGAAAATCCGATTTCCTATCGTGATCCTCAGCATATTATCGGCTATGACAAAGCACAGCAGAGCTTGAGCTTAGAAGAGATTTACAGCGCTACAGGCAATCAGCTGATGTCTATCAATACTCTGTTCCAATTGTTGAGTCTGCGTGAGTTAGCTCCGGAAACTTATAAGAAGATAGCAAAAATTCTTTTCTTGCCTGATTTCATAAATTATCAGTTATCGGGAGAGAAATTCAATGAGCAATCCATCATCTCCACCTCGCAGATGTTGGATCTCAACACCGGTGAATTAGCGCACGAGCTCTTAAAACATTTCGATATCTCTGAGAATTTGTTTTCTGAGATTATCGGTGCGGGTAGGATTGTCGGCAGTACTAAGAATTCTCGTATCCCTGAATTGCAGAAATATGATATCGCTGTAGTAGCTGTCAATTCGCATGATACTGCTAGTTCTGTATTGGTAACTAAAGCTTTTGATGATGCCGAATCGCTGTTCCTCTCTTCTGGCACCTGGTCATTGATCGGTGCTGTCAGTGATCAGGCTGTGGTCAATGCTGATACCTATCGCAAACAGTTGACGAATGAGCTAGGTTATCAGGATAAGATCCTCCTATTGCAGAATGTTACAGGGCTCTACTTAGTTGAGAAACTCAAGCAACAGCTTGATGAAGCTGAGTCAGCTGAAGCCATAGCTTGCTCTGAGCAAGAATTCAAACAGATTCAGAATCTAGATTTTACTATGATCTCAGAGCATGTAGCGAAGACATTGGAGCTCACACAGCGCATAGATGTGGATGCCGCCTGTTTTGCTCAAAATGAATACGATGCTCTCGCTGAGATCAAAGGTTATTTACAATCTACCGATCAGACTGAGCCAAAGAGACTACTCGATTATTTCACCATCGTCTATCTGAGCTTAGCTGACAAATATCAGTCGGTTCGCCGCGATCTAGAACAAATTCTCAATCGTAGATTCAAGAAGTTGCATATTATAGGTGGTGGTGCCAAGGCTGAGGTCTTCTGTCAAATAATCGCAGATACCTTACAATTAGAAGTAGTAGCCGGACCTAGTGAAGCCAGTGTCTTAGGTAATGTTTTGGTGCAGTTGATAGCTGTAGACGCTATCTCTGCAAATCAATTGAGTGATATCATAAATCAAATGGGACTTAAGCAATATATCCCAAAGGAGGAAGCATGAAATATCCGAAAATAGGTATTCGCCCGACCATCGATGGTAGATGGGGAGGAGTACGCGAGTCTCTAGAGCAGCAGACGATGCAGATGGCAGAATTAGCTAAATCTGTGATCGAAAGCAATCTGCGTTATCCAGATGGTGAGCCTGTACAGTGCTTGATCGCTGAAAGCACCATCGGTGGCGGTAAAGAAGCGGCACAATGCGAAGCATATTTTTCGTCCAATGACGTAGTTGCAACTCTGACTGTCACTCCTTGCTGGTGCTATGGTACAGAGACTATGGATCTCAACCCTACCACCATCAAAGCAGTTTGGGGATTTAATGGTACAGAGCGTCCAGGTGCTGTATACCTAGCAGCTGTTATGTCTGCATATGCACAACGTGGTCTGCCGGCTTTCTCAATCTACGGTGAATCTGTTCAAGATGCTGATGATCGCACTATGCCTGAAGATGTCAAAGCGAAAATTTTACAATTTGCTCGTGCTGCCATCGCTGTCGGTCTGATGCGCAACGAATCTTATGTCAATATCGGTTCAGTATCCATGGGTATTGCAGGTTCCATGGTGGACGCTGAATTCATGCAGAAATACCTGGGAATGCGTACCGAGTGCGTCGATATGGTCGAGATTTTAAGACGTATCGAATTAGGTATCTACGACCATGAGGAATTCGAACGTGCACGTGAATGGGTACGTGAACATTGCAAGGAAGGTTTTGACACCAACGCTGGTAAGAATCTACCTGAGATCATCACCAAATCTCGCTACATCAAAGAAGAAGATCAATGGGATTTCGTAGTAAAACACGCTCTGGTCTGCCGCGATATCTTGCTGGGCAACCCACGTTTGGCAGAGTTAGGTTGGTCAGAGGAATCCATGGGTCGCAATGGTCTATCGGGAGGCTTCCAAGGTCAACGTATGTGGACTGACTGGTTGCCGAACGGCGATTTCACCGAAGCTATCTTAGCATCCAGTTTTGACTGGAACGGCAAAAAGCAACCCATCGCTTTTGCTACAGAAAATGACACTCTGAACGGTATCTCCATGTTGTTCGGTACCTTGCTCACCAACACTGCACCCATCTTCTCCGATGTGCGTACTTTCTGGAGCAAAGAGTCTGTTAAACGTGTAACTGGCAAGGAGCTCACAGGTCTTGCAGCTAACGGTATCCTACACTTGATCAATTCTGGTGCTAGCTGTCTGGATGGTTCAGGCGTGCTAAAAGATGCTGAAGGCAACAATGTGATGAAACAATGGTGGGATGTCACCGACCAAGATATCGAAGATATGGCTGAGGCGACCAAATGGTGCCGTGCCAATTATGAATATTTCCGTGGTGGTGGTTTCTCTTCACAATTCGATACCATGGCGGAGATGCCGTTGACCATCATCCGTCTGAATATAGCTGATGGTCAGGGACCGACCTTACAGGTAATCGAAGGTTATACTTGCAAGTTAGATCAAGATGTACACGACAAACTGACCAAACGTACTGATCCTACTTGGCCGACTACTTGGTTTGCTCCTCGCCTCGACGAAACAGCTGACAGCGTGTACAAGGTCATGTCGATCTGGGGTGCCAACCACTGTGCTTCAGTCTATGGACATGTAGGTGATCGTCTGCTGACCTTAGCATCTATGCTGCGCATTCCCGTAGCTTTCCACAATATCCCCTCAGATCGTATTTTCCGTCCGCATGCCTTCAATGCTTTCGGTACCAAAGATCTAGAAGGTCAAGACTATCGTGCTTGCTCCAATTATGGACCATTGTACAAATAGAGGTGAATATATGTTGATGGAACAACAACGATATGAACTGATCGAGTACGGTAAGCGTTTGATCGATACCAATCTGACTAAAGGTACAGGTGGTAATCTCAGCGTATTCGATCCAGAGTCCAAACTGATGGCGATCACACCTTCAGGCATCCCCTTTTATGATATTCAACCTGAAGACATCGTGATCATGAATCTAGATGGTGAAGTAGTGGAGGGTAAACGCAAACCCTCTAGTGAGTGGGAGATGCACCTCTTGCAGTACAAACACCGCTCAGATATCACAGCGGTTGTGCATGCTCACACTGTTTACCTCACGGTCTTAGCCGTGCTCAATCAGAGTTTGCCTGCCAGTCATTACATGGTGGCAGTGGCAGGTAAGGATGTCCGTTGTGCAGAATACGCTACCTTTGGAACACATGAATTAGCAGTCAATGCTTATGAGGCGATGAAGGATCGCAAAGCAGTTATTCTCGCCAATCATGGCATTCTGGCTGGTAGCAAAGATTTAGCAAATGCCTTCAACATCATAGAAGAACTTGAATATTGTGCACAGATTCATGTGGCAGCACTCTCAGTAGGTAAACCTGTCATCCTCTCCGATCAGGAGATGGAGTTGATGGCTCAAAAATTCCAAACTTACGGGCAAGTGTAGAGGAAGACGATGAAAGAAGTCATTTTAAAAATGCAAGGCATCGATAAATCTTTCGCCTCTGTCAAAGCTTTGAAGAATGTAGAGCTAGAAGTCAGAAGTGGAGAGGTGCTCGCTCTGATGGGTGAGAACGGTGCTGGTAAATCCACGCTGATGAAGATAATGACCGGTATCTATTCTAAAGATGCTGGTACCATTACCTACTTTGGTGAGGAAGTGGAGTATCATTCTCCACATGACTCCCAAATGGCTGGTATCGCTATCGTACACCAAGAGTTGAATATGATGGCTGATTTGACCGTAGCTCAGAATTTATTCATCGGTAAAGAATTCAAAAAAGGTGTCTTCATCGACGATAATAAGATGAATAAAGAAGCAGCAAAGTTATTTGAGCTGCTCAACATCAATATCGATCCAGAAGAAACCATAGGTAATCTAACTGTCGGTAAACAGCAGATGGTAGAGATCGCCAAGGTTATTTCTTCTGATGCTAAGTTGATCGTCTTTGACGAACCTACGGCAGCATTGACTGACTCAGAGATCGAGGAGCTCTTCAAAGTTATCGATGATCTGAGGAATCAGGGGAAAGGCATTGTCTATATCTCCCACCGTATGGATGAGATCAAGCGTATCTCTGATCGAGTAACCGTCATGCGTGATGGTGAATATATCGGTACTGTAGAGACCGCCAAGACTACCAAAGATGAAATTATCAACATGATGGTAGGTCGTGTCATCTTAGAGAAGCCTAAGGAATTCTCGACTGTGCCAGCTGATAGTGAAGTAGTTCTAGAAGTTAAAAATATGTCGCGTGGCAAAGCGGTCAAAGATGTTAGCTTCAAGCTCAGACGTGGAGAGATCATCGGTTTTTCTGGTCTGATGGGTGCAGGTCGTACCGAATTAGCGCGCTTGATATTCGGTGCGGATAAGAAAGATTCAGGTGAAGTGTATATTCATGGCAAGAAAGTAGAAATCAATTCTCCCATGGATGCAGTCAAAAACGGTATCGGTTATCTATCTGAAGATCGTAAGCGTTTCGGACTAATCGTCGATCAGACTGTACGTGATAACATGATGATTTCCTCCATCGATCAATTTATGCAGAACCATTTGATCGCAGATCAAAAGGCTGTAAAACGTGCTAATGAGTACGTCGATCTGTTGCGTATTAAGACACCCTCAGTCGAACAATATATACGCAATTTATCTGGAGGTAACCAACAGAAAGTGATTATCGCTAAATGGTTGATCTGTGACAGCGATATCTTGATCTTCGATGAACCTACCCGCGGTATCGATGTCGGTGCAAAGAGTGAAATATACAATTTGATGACGGAGCTAGCAGAACAGGGAAAATCCATCATCATGGTCTCTTCAGAACTTACGGAGATTCTGCGTATGAGTGATCGCATCATCGTTATGTGCGAAGGCAGAATGACGGCAGAATTACCCATCGAGGGTGCTACTCAAGAAAAGATTATGCAGGCGGCAACTGATAGAAGTACGCCTTAGGAGATTGTTATGAATAGATTTAAAAAAGTACTGGCAAATCAACAGTTGATTGTCACCTTAGCATTGGTGTTGATCTGTCTGGCGTTTTCAGTGATGACCTCACAATTCTTTAGCATTCAGACTTTCATCAATGTATCGAAATCAGCCTACTACATCGCCTTCATGGCCATCGGTGTAACCTTCGTCATCGCGACAGGTGGTATCGATTTATCCATCGGTACTGTAGCGATCTGTGCTGCCTTGATCGGTGGTACGCTATGGGAAAATTATGGGCTAAGTTTTTACGTGATCATACCAGTTATATTATTGGTCGGACTGCTATTTGGTCTGATGAATGGTATCTTGATAGCCCATCTTAAATTACCAGCCTTCATCGCCACTCTCGGTATGATGATGGTCTCCCGTGGTCTGGGTTCGATTGTCTCTGCTACACGTACTATTAACTTCCCACAAGGTGATATGGATGGTGCTTGGTTCAGAGAGATCTTCATGACGACTAGAGAAGGCTTTTTGCCGAAGAATTTCCCGACAGGATTCATTCTCTTAGCCTTATTAGTCGCCGTGATGACTTTAATTTTACGCAAGATGAAAGTAGGTCGTTACATCTTAGCCATCGGCTCTAACAAAGAAGCCACTCGCTTATCTGGTGTAGATGTCAAACGCTATGAAACCATCGCCTATGTGATCAGTGGTCTGTTCGCTGGTCTGGCTGGTCTAGCTTATGTCGGTGTTTTCATCGCTGCTCAGCCCAACACTGGTAATGGTTTTGAGTTAGACGCAATCGCTGGCGTAGTTATCGGTGGTACTTCATTGGCAGGTGGTACAGCTTCAATTGTGGGAACCATCATCGGTGTCTTCATCATGACTGTATTGAAGATCGGCTTCCCGTATCTAGGTGTCCAACCGCATTGGCAGCTCTTTATTACAGGTATTATCCTGATCATAGCTGTCTTTGTGGACATTATAAATCGTAGTAAAAATAGGAGGGTATCGTGAAATCCGCAAAAAAATTATTAGCATTGGCTTTAGTCGCCATGTTCTGCATAGCTCTAGTAAGCTGTGGCAAGAAAGACAAGACTCCTGAGCAAACAGCAGGAACTAATGAAGCTACTAGCACTGAAGCTGGCATGCACGTCGAAGTTGTCGCCAAAGGTTTCCAACATCAATTCTGGAAAGCAGTCAACGAGGGTGCTGAAAAAGCTGCCAACGAGCTCGGCGTCACCATGACATTCCAAGGTCCTGACAATGAGAGTGCTATCGCTCAACAAACAGAGTTCTTGAATGCCGCTATCGAGAAAAAACCAGCAGCTATCTGCTTGGCCGCTCTCTCAACTGATGCTCAATTAGATGCTATCAAGAAGGCTCAAGAGAACAACATCCCCATCATCGGTTTTGACTCAGGTGTTCCGGGAGCTCCCGAAGGTGCAGTTAAAGCTACAGCCGCTACAGACAACGCTGCTGCTGGTGCACTAGCTGCTGAGCATACCTATGAACTGATCAAAGATCGCTTGGCTTCCGCTACTGATACCGCTCGTATCGGTGTAGTCGCTCAAGAGAACAACTCTCAATCCATCATCTCTCGTACCAAAGGTTTCGTAGATAAGATGGTCGAGTTGATCGGCGCTGACAAAGTTAGTGTTGAAGGTCATGACGCATATGCTAAGGCCAATCCCAATGCTAAAGTCATCATCGATGTCGCCATCCCCGCAGAAGTCAAAGACACTGACGGTGCTGCTGTCGCTGGTGCACTCTTAGACAAACCTGACCTGATCTGCATCTACGGTTCAAACGAATTCGCAGCTAACGTTATCATCACCGCTAACGAAGGCCGCAACGTCCTCGCTGCTGACAAAGTCATCGGTGTTGGATTCGATGCAGGTGCTAAACAATTGACCGCTATCCGTGATGGTATCCTTCAAGGTTCTGTCACCCAGGATCCCGTACAGATCGGTTACCAAGCTGTTACTCTGGCAGTTAAAGCAGCCAAGGGTGAGTCTGTTTCAGATCTAGATACTGGTGCTAAATGGTACGACAAGAGCAACATGGAAGATCCTGAGATCAAACCCGCTCTGTACGAATAATATGCTGAAAAATATTCCAGAAATTATTTCACCATCTCTGCTAAAGTACTTAGCAGAGATGGGTCATTCAGACACCCTAGTTATCGCTGATGGGAATTTCCCGATACACTCAGTAGGTAAGGATGCTCATGTTGTGCATCTCGATGGCAATGGCGTAGTAGAAGTCTTAGAGGCTATCTTGAAATTGTTGCCGCTAGATACCTATGTAGATAAGCCGGTGAGTCTGATGCAGAAGGTGGCTGGCGATCAGGTAGAAGTACCGATTTGGGATGAGATCGAAGACACTGTTGCTCAATATGATGAGCGTGGTGCTGAGGCTATTCAACACATCGATCGCTTTGATTTCTATGAACAAGCGAAATCTGCTTATGTTTTGATCGCGACTAGTGAACGTCAACTCTATGCCAATGTTATTTTACAAAAAGGCGTGGTATAACTTCGTTGACATTCAATAGATAGTTAAATTTATTGAGAGAGTTGGACTATAGTTCAACTCTTTTTTTATCAAATGTTATCTGCTGCTGAAAAAATTTTATGTATTGATATAATATAGTAAATTTGCGTAGATAAAGGGCTTAACGTTGACTCATAAAAATATAATCGATCTCAAGCAAGTTTGTTTTGCTTATCATGTCCCTGCACAAGCTGATGTACTGGCAGTGCAGAATACATCCATAACTGTTCATCCCGGACAGCATGTCGTCATTCTCGGTCGCAATGGTTCTGGCAAGTCTACTGTAGCTAAACTGATAAATGCACTGCTTTTGCCTAGTAGCGGATCCGTAGTTGTAGCAGGTTTTTGTTCAGATGATCCCGAACAAGTAATCGATATTCGTCGACGTTGTGGCATGGTTTTCCAGAACCCTGACAATCAGATAGTGGGTACGACTGTCGAAGAAGATGTGGCTTTTGGACCAGAGAACTTAGGGGTTCCGAGTTCGGAGCTGCCTGATTTAATCGATAGTTCGCTGATAGCTGTGGGCTTAGAAGATTATCGTGAGCAAGCACCGACTCAATTGTCAGGTGGTCAGAAACAAAAGCTAGCTATAGCAGGCATTTTGGCGATGAAGCCGCAGTGCATGATCCTCGATGAGTCAACCTCGATGCTAGATCCTGCCAGTGCACGAGAATTCATGGACCTTGTCACAAAATTACGTGAAGAGCAGGGGATTACTGTAGTAGAGATCACTCATGACATGCAAGCAGCCATGCAAGCAGATTATGTCTATGTGATGTCTGAAGGTGAGATAGTCAACAGTGGTACTCCGCGTGAAATTTTCACTCAGCCTGAGCAATTGTTGGCAGCAGGTTTAGAGATACCAGCACATCTGGCAGTTTTACATGATCTAGCACCACAATTTTTTACTGGTACAGGCAGTCGTCCTTTTACCTACGATGAAGTGACTGATGCCTTACAGAGTTTGCAAGTCAAAAACTCTGACTACAAGTTAGATGAGGCTTCTGTACAGCCAAATTCACAAGCTCCAATCATCATGGAGATCAGTGGTCTGAGTCATACCTATGGACAAGGTTCACCCAATGCCTTCCAAGCCTTAACTGATATAGATTTAACCATACGTAGAGGTGAGTTTGTCGCGTTGGTGGGCCATTCGGGTTCTGGCAAGTCTACCTTGATAACCCACTTCAATGGCTTGATGATCCCACAAACTGGATCCGTTAAAGTATGTGATCTCTTCGTCAAAGAGAAGAAAGATATCAAACAGATCCGCAAACATGTGGGTCTACTTTTTCAGTATCCCGAATATCAACTATTTGAAGAGAGTGTCTATCTCGATATAGCCTACGGACCGAAGCAACTCGGTATGACTGAAGATGAGATCAAACAAGCTGTACTCAGTGCAGCTGCCGATACTGGTATCGATGAAAACTTATTAGATCGTTCGCCCTTCGATTTGTCTGGTGGTCAAAAACGTCGTGTAGCAATCGCTGGTGTACTATCGATGAATCCAGATGTTTTAGTTTTAGACGAACCTGCTGCTGGTCTTGATCCTGTGGGACGTCGAGAGATACTAGGTTACTTAAAAACTTTGAAAAACCGCGGCAAAACCATTGTTCTAGTCACTCATAATATGGAGGATGCCGCAGAATTAGCAGATCGCATTGTCGTCCTCAATCGCGGCAAAATAGTGGCAGATGGTACACCTGAACAGATCTTCAGCGATCAAGACTTGTTGAAGAAGGCGAAGTTAACAGTACCAGCTATCACTGCTTACGCTAATTATCTAGTGCAACGTCAAATGATACCGTATACAGTCTTCCGTCAAGCTGACCTAGTCAACTTACTCCGCGGGAACCTGACTGCGTGTTTTCAGACAGGATCTGAGGACAAACCTAGTGATGTAAGAAGAATTACCAGTACAGAGGAGGAGACAAGATGAGCGAAAAATTTGTACTGGGTAAGTACTATCCTGGCAATTCAGTTATCCATCGTCTAGATCCTCGCATTAAATTTCTATCTGTGATCATCTCCATGGTGGGAATTTTAGCAGTGAGGGAATGGCAACCTATTCTGGTATTGATCGCGGGTGTGTTAATTTTGAGTTTGGCTACGAAGATACCTGCAAAACCTATTTTACAGAGTATCAAGCCAGTTTTTTTCATCACTATTTTCGCTTTTGTACTCAACTTGTTTCAGGGTGAGGGCAAGGTTTTGATCCACATCTGGCGTCTGACTATCACTGATCAAGGTCTGCTCAATGCCTCGGTCATGGCCATGCGTCTCGTCTTGATCGTCGTGGCGACTACCTTACTGTTGACGCTTACCACCACGCCCATGCATCTCTCAGATGCTCTGGAGCGCATGATGAAGCCCTTGTCGCGTTTTGGTTTTCCTGCTCACGAGATCGCGATGATGACCTCGATCGCCTTGCGTTTCGTGCCGACTTTGATGGAGGAGACAGATAAGATTATGAAGGCACAGAGTTCGCGTGGAGCAGATTATGATACGGGTAGTTTTTTACAAAAAGCGAGGGGATTTGTGACGATACTGGTGCCGTTGTTCATCAGTGCTCTACGTCGTGCTGATGAATTAGCCCAAGCCATGGAGGCTCGTTGCTATCGGGGCGGTGAAGGACGTACTAAACTGCATATTCTTCGTTTGCGATTAAGCGACATAATATTTTTAGTATTGTTAATTTCTTTTAATGCTGCAGTTATCTATCTCCACTATATCGTGGCGTGATATGTGCCAAATCAAACTTTTCACTTCTAGCATCTGTTCTCTATGTTAAAATAATCTCGATCAATAATTTCAAGGATGGAATTGATTTTGACCGATTATATCTTAGAGTGTTGTGTAGATTCTCTTGTATCTGCCAAAGCTGCTAAAGAAGGTGGAGCAGACCGATTCGAATTGGCCGCCCACTTGATTCTAGGCGGTATGACTCCCAGCAAAACTCTTATTCAACAAGTCATGGAACTGAATATACCCACCAATGTGCTGTTGAGACCACGTTTTGGTGATTTCTGTTTTGATGACTATGAGCGAGAAGAATTGATCGCCGCTGTACGTGAATGTCGGGAATTAGGAGCACATGGCATCGTGATCGGTGCGCTCACTCCTGAGGGTGAGGTAGATCGTGAATTGATGGAGCAATGTATCGCTGAAGCTGGTGATATGGAAAAAGTATTCCACCGCGCCTTCGATGTTTCACGCGATCTCAGTAAATCTTTAGAGACGATTATCGAGCTCGGTTTCGATATGATTTTGACCTCAGGCGGTGAGGCCAAGGCGATCGATGGAGCACAGACTATCAAGAAATTAGCTGAGCAGGCAGCTGGACGCATCAACTTATTGGTGGGAAGCGGTGTCAATCACCAGAATATCGAAGAGTTAGCAAATTTTACAGGCTTACACCAGTTCCATCTCTCAGGTAAGGTTGAGGTCGATGGTCCGATGCGATTACGCAAGGATACCGTTCCCATGGGTCTCCCTATCGCTTCGGAATATTCTCGTTTTGTCACAGATGTCGATTTAATTAAATCTGCCAAAGAAGTTTTAGACAAATTGTCAGAAAACTAGATCTTCTGTTATTATGTTTAATGCAAAATGCACATATCAAAGAACTTAAAATCTAAAATATTTGTTTGATGTGCATTGTTATAGGAGGAAGCACATGAAAAACTTCAAAAAAGCTCTCGTGATTTTAATGGCAGCACTGATGATTATCAGTTTAGTGAGCTGCTCAAAGTCAGGTGACACCAAAGCAACCGAAGGTGCCACTCAAGGTCAGGCTGACGCTCCTGCCGGCGAGGGTCAAACATTTGAAATCGGCGTAGCCATCTACCAATACAATGACAACTTCATGACTCTGTATCGCACTGAGTTAGAAAAGTATTTCAAAGAGCTCGGTGAGCAGGATGGCAACACCTACAATGTCGAGTTCCAAGATGGTAAGAACGATCAGACCACTCAGACCCAACAGTTAGAAACATTCATTACTCAGGGCAAGAATCTGATCATCGCTAACTTAGTCGATCCGACCGCTGCCGATCAGATTATCACCAGTGCTCAGGGTGCAAATATCCCCATCGTTCTGATCAACCGTGAACCTCGTGAGACTTCAACCATGGAGTTATGGCCTGGTAAAACCACCTATGTCGGCGTCGACGCACGTCAATCAGGTGTTTATCAAGGTGAGATCATCGCTGATCTGCCCAACAAGGGTGATATCAACGGTGATGGTAAAGTCAGCTACATCATGATCATGGGTGATGCTGGTAACGTCGATGCTGAGCAACGTACTCAGTACTCAGTCGAGACCTTAGAGAAATCTATCCCTGTACAGATCTTAGGTGAAGCACAACGTGGTAACTGGGACGAAGCCAAAGGTCAAGAGATCGCAGCCAATGCTCTGACTCAATATGGCAACGATTTAGAGGTTATCTTCTCCAACAACGACGGTATGGCTAAGGGTGCTCTCAATGCTATCGAAGCCGCCGGCCGTAAAGTCAACGAAGACATCTACATCGTCGGTGTCGATGCTCTGGACGAAGTCGTCGAGTTGATCGGTCAAGGTAAATTCACTGGTACCGTCAAAAACGATTTCTTCAACCAAAGCCACACTGCAGCTGAAGTAGCAGTCAAATTGCTCAAGGGTGAGGATGTCGCTCCTTACTACTGGCATGACTATGTAAAAGTAACTAAGGCTGAAGATGCCAACGTAAAACGCGTTGATCCCAGACCCGAAACCATCGAAGAATACACCAAACGTATCGAAGAAACTTACGGCAAATAATTGTAATTAAGTAAAGATACTTTTGTTGAGTGTAACTCTGAGGGACGCTGAGGAAGCTCAGCGTCCCTCTTATGTTAAGAGAGGGGACCAGATGCAAGACGTTGTTTTAGAGATGAAGAACATTGTCAAGTCCTTTCCTGGTGTCAGAGCTTTAGATGGTGTAAATCTGACTCTGCGCAAGGGTACTGTCCACGCCTTGATGGGTGAGAACGGTGCTGGTAAATCCACATTGATGAAATGTTTGTTCGGTATTTATCACAAGGATGCTGGCGACATTTTACTTGAAGGTAAAAGTATAGATTGTCGTGATTCTAAACAGGCTATCGACATGGGAATTTCGATGATTCATCAGGAGTTGCAACCCATACCGATGATGACTATCGCTGAAAACCTATTTCTCGGTCGTTATCCGATGAAAAATGGTTTAGTAGATCACGCCAAAATCAATCAAGAGACCAAAGAATATTTAGATATTGTAGGTCTGCACTTACCGCCGAATACTCTGCTCGGTGAACTTACTATTTCTCAGCAACAATCAGTTGAGATCGCTAAAGCCATCTCTCAGAAGGCTAAGGTTGTCATCATGGACGAGCCCACCTCATCCCTGACATCTTCTGAGGTGGAAAAATTATTCAAGATTATCAGAGATCTCTGTGCTCAAGGTGTAGCTATTATCTATATCTCTCATAAGATGGCTGAGATCTTAGAGATAGCAGATGATGTAACCATCATGCGTGATGGTCAGTACGTCGGCACTTATGATGCTAAGAAAATAACTACCGATGAAATCATCAAGTACATGGTTGGACGTGAGTTGACCAATCAATTCCCCGTTCATACATCTCACGCCACTGATGAAGTAGTACTTAAGGTAGAAGACTATAGTTCTCCCTCGGTACTTTCTTTTCAAGACTGTAGTTTCGAATTGAGACGTGGAGAAATTCTCGGTGTTGGAGGTCTAGTCGGTGCTCAGCGAACTGAGCTGATGGAAGCTATCTATGGACTGAGATCTGTTCTACCACACGGCAAGACAACAGTGTTAGGCAAAGAGGTTAAGATAAAGAAACCTCAAGACGCCATACGTAGCGGCATCGCCTTAGTTACCGAAGATCGTCGTGGTTCTGGTATTTTTGGCGTTTTGTCAATAGCAGATAACGTGGCTATCTCATCTGTCGATCACTATGTTTCCAAAGTAGGATTACTTAATCTCAAAGAGATCGCCAAAGTTGTCGACGAAAGTATTAAAGCCCTGCGTATCAAGACACCTAACCAAAAAACGCAAATTCAAAATTTGTCAGGTGGTAACCAACAAAAAGTAATTCTTTCGCGTTGGTTAGCTAACAGCCCCGATATTTTGATTTTGGATGAACCTACCAGAGGTATCGATGTAGGTGCTAAGTATGAGATTTACGAGATAATTTTGAATCTCGCTAAAGCTGGAAAATCAATTATCATGATCACATCTGAGATGGCTGAGCTCCTAGGTATGTCTGATCGCATCATGGTTATGTGTGAAGGTAGAATTTCTGGTTATCTATCGATCGAGGAAGCTACTCAAGAAAAAGTTATGAAATTAGCTACTCAGTTTATAGATAAATCTTCTACTAAGACTAAACAGGAGCAAGAGGAAGAAATCATAGAGGAGAATGCCCATGTCGGATAAATTAGAAGTCGCAAAACAGCGTAAGATTCTACAGATTAGAGCTTGGCTCATTCAGAATGCGTTGGCAGTTGTTATCTTGGTTATGGTGGTGTATACGGCCATTGTCACTGACAACTTCGCTAGCTTAGGTAATCTGCGCAATGTTCTGCAAAATGTCTCGGTGCGATTTGTTATCGCTCTAGGTGTATCAGGATGTTTGATCATCCGCGGCACAGATCTTTCTGCTGGTCGTATAGTAGGTATTTCCGCAGTGTTGACAGGCTTGATGATGCAACGTGCTGATGCTCCCAATGTCATATATAGTGAGTTAGCTGGTTCACATATTTTACTTGCCTTAGTAGCTGCTGTAGTAGTCGGTTTGATATTCGGTATAATCAATGGTCTGATTGTCTCTTTCTTGAATGTTCCGGCCTTCATCGCTACTTTGGGTGCTCAGATCGCTATCTATGGTCTGAATCAGATTTTGTCTAAGAATCAGCCCATCGGTGCTTTCCAACCTGGCTTTATCAAGTTTGGTACACAGGGTGTCAAATTAGGAGGACTAATTGTCCCTTATATCTTCTTTGTCGCTCTATTGGTCGGCTTAATCATGCTGATACTGTATCGCCACACTCGCTACGGTAAGTACATGTATGCCATCGGCGGCAATGAAGTTGCAGCCGAGGTGTCAGGTGTCAACACTCGCAGATCTAAGATCAAAATTTTTGCACTAGCTGGTCTGCTCTATGGTTTGGCTGGCTTCTTGCTGACAGCACGTACTGGTTCAGCAGCGGTAAGCGCTGGTACAGGTTATGAGTTAGAAGCTATCGCAGCTTCTACTATCGGTGGTGTTTCAGTATCTGGTGGTGTCGGTACTGTCGGTGGTATCTTACTAGGTGTTATGATCTTCGAATTGTTGAAGGTCTGTCTACAATTCCTAGGTATTACTCCTGAGATGACTTACGTTTTCCAGGGTTGTGTTATCGTCATAGCTGTCGCATTTGATATTCAGAAGTCAATTCGCAAGAAATAAGATAGTATGATTTAAGAGACTCGCTGGTTCTTCTGCCAGGGAGTCTCTCTATGTGAGAACATACTATAGTTTACTCAGAGGGCAGGGAGGCAGTATGAAGTATGCAATAGGCGTTGATGTCGGGGGTACCAATATCAAAGCTGGCATATGTACTCTAGAAGGCGAGATCGTAGCTAAGAGCAGCATCAAAACTTGTGCCGGCACTCTATCCGGCGAAGAGATCATAGCCAATATATGTCAGCAAGTTGATGATTTGCTTAAATCGTCAAAGATCAGTCGTGAAGAAGTCAGTCAGATAACTGTAGGTTCGCCAGGAGCTGTAGACAACAAAAAAGGTGTCTTAGTTTTCGCGGGCAATCTATACGCCCGTAATTGGCAATATCGGCAATTGCTACAAAAACATTTTGATTTGCCCATCTATGTGGTCAATGATGCCAATGCAGCTGCTCTGGCTGAGACCAGAGTCGGTGCTGGTAGAGGCTGTCAATCATCTATCACTATCACTATCGGTACGGGTATCGGTAGCGGAGTCGTCATCGACGGACGTATTTTCACTGGGGCCAACGGCATTGCCAGTGAATTAGGCCATATGGTTATCGTAAAGGATGGCATACCATGTACTTGTGGTCGTAAGGGTTGTTTTGAGCGCTACGCTTCAGCCACAGGATTGATCGATATGACTCAACGCACCATGTCAAATCACCCTGAGTCTAGCATGCACCGTATCGTCGCTGAGAATAATGGAAAGGTCAGTGGTCGCACAGCTTTTGAGGCGGCTAAAGAAGGTGACGAGACCGGCAAACTGGTGGTCAGAGAATATGTATCTTATCTGGGTACAGGTATCGCCAATTTGATCAATGCTTTCATGCCAGAGATCGTATTGATCGGTGGAGGTGTGAGCAACGAAGGTGATTATTTTATCAAATTGATTGAAGAAGCCACGCTCAAAGAGTGTTTCTTGTTCGAAGAAGTAGATAAGCCGCGTTTTGCAAGGGCTCTGCTCGGCAACGATGCCGGTATCATCGGTGCAGCTCTCTTCGGTATGGATTGTTTGCGAGATGAAGGATTGGATAATTGATGACCATTGAAGAACAAAAATCAAGAGCGAGACATTTAGCCATCTGCGTAGAGTATGATGGCTCTTGTTTTCATGGGTGGCAGATGCAGGCCAACGCCAATTCCGTGCAGCAGACTTTAGCCGAAGCCTGGCAGGAGTTGACTGGTGAAAACATCATTATCACTGGTTGCAGTCGCACTGATGCCGGTGTCCACGCTGAGAACCATGTATCGGATTTTTTCACGGATATAAAGATTCCTATCGACAAAGTTCCGCTGGCTTTTAATAGCTGTCTGCCAGATGGTGTAGCAGTTAAAGCTTGTACGGAAGTTCCCCTCGATTTCAATTCGCGTTTTTCTGCCTGTGGCAAACTCTATACTTATGATTTTTCTAACCACATGATCAGACCTGCACGTAGACGCAATTTTGTTGCACATGTACCAGGTGATCTAGACTATGCAGCTATGTGTGAAGCTGCAGCCGCATTTTTGGGTGAGCACGACTTTTCGGCTGTACACGACGTAGGCACTCCCGTCAAATCTAAGGTGAGAACTATTAACCGTTGTGAATTGACACGTAGAGGTACAGATTTTCGTCTTTGGATAGCAGGAGATGGTTTTCTTTATCATATGGTGCGTATAATAACAGGGACGATTATATATGTTGGACAAGGCAAATTGCAGGCAGCAGAGATACCTGAGCTTTTGCTGGCAAAGGATCGCCGCAAACTAGGAAAAACTATGCCGCCGCAAGGTCTGACTCTACAAAGTGTGATCTATAGACCACAGATTTTTACTGAGAGTGAAGATGGATACAATTTGGAATAACAATAACAACTTTACCTTGCTGACCGATTTCTACGAGATAACCATGGCTGCAGGATATCTCGACCACGACAAGACAGAAGAAGTAGCTTGCTATGATCTATTTTTTCGCACTATTCCTGAGACAGGTGGTTTTGCGATCATGGCTGGCGTCGAGCAGATGATCGACTATCTCAATCATCTGGAATTCACATCTACAGATATTGAGTATTTGAAGAGTTTTCAGATATTTGATCAACGCTTTCTCGACTACTTAGCAAATTTTAAGTTTGAATGCGATGTATGGGCAGTTCCCGAAGGTATGCCCATCTTCCCACATGAACCCATCGTCCGTGTGATCGGCCCAGTTATCCAGGCTCAGATGATCGAGACAATGTTGCTCTTGACCATCAATCACCAGAGTTTGATCGCCACCAAATCATCGCGCATTGTCCGTGCAGCACAAGGCCGTCCAGTGATGGAGTTCGGTGCTCGTCGTGCCCAGGGTTATGATGCTTCTGTGCTGGGAGCACGTGCAGCCTACATCGGCGGTGTATCAGGCACGTCTTGTACACTGGCAGGTAAGATCTTTGATATCCCTGTGATGGGCACTATGGCACATAGCTGGGTGCAGTCTTTCAGCGACGAATATACAGCTTTTGCTGCCTATGCCAAAACTTATCCAGATAATGTACAGCTGTTAGTGGATACTTATGATACCTTAAACAGCGGTATACCCAATGCTATACGCGTGCAAAAAGAGATTTTAACGCCGCTTGGTAAACGTCTAAAAGCCATTCGTATCGACTCTGGTGACTTGGCGTATCTCTCCATTCGTGCCCGTAAAATACTCGACGATGCTGGATTAGAAGATTGTCAAATCACAGTTTCCAATTCCATAGATGAATATCTGATACGTGATCTCCTGCATCAGAATGCTCAGATCGATAATTTTGGCGTCGGGGAGCGTCTGATCACATCGAAGGCTGAACCAGTCTTCAGTGGTGTCTACAAACTCAGTGCCATCGGACCAGATCGCGAACACTTAGAGCCGCGTATGAAGATATCTGAAAACCCTGGCAAAATCACCAACCCAGGTGTCAAAGATATATGGCGTATCTATGATCTTGAGAGCGGATCAGCTCTAGCAGATGTGCTCACTCTCGAGCATGAGGAGATAGATCCCACAAAACCTTTAGAAATTTTTGATCCTGAATATACATGGAAACGTAGTACTATCACTAATTTCCGTTGTGAAAAAATTCTGAAACCAATTTATCAGCGTGGTAGATGTATATATCAATCACCTAGCTTGCAACAAATTCGTGCCTTTTGTCAGGAGCAATTGGCGACGTTGTGGGATTCTGTTAAACGTCAACAAAATCCCCATGGTTACTATGTAGATCTTTCACAGGAACTGTGGGATCTGAAGGATGAATATCTCAGAGCTCACCGTAAAAGATAAGGAGTTTTTATGAAAAAGAGTTTGATTTTGCTCGGCAATGGTTATGAAGAAGTAGAAGCTTTGAGCGTAGTGGATCTTATGCGCCGTGTCGATTTGGAAATCGATATGGTCTCTATCACAGGCTCTTTGGATACTGTCGGAGATCATGGCATTGTGATCAAAGCTGATAAATTGCTGTCTGATGTAACAGTTGAAGACTACGACATGGTAATTTTGCCCGGTGGCCTCGACGGTTCTAAGATGATGACCAATATGGGCGAAGTACAGCAATTGCTCAAGGATTTCCGTTCTGCTGACAA
>JAEWFX010000060.1 GCA_023388605.1 Bacillota bacterium | reverse complement strand
ACTGATGGAAGATAGCTGGCAGAGATTGCGATAACCGATATCATTTTCGGCGATCAACAACAGATGATAAGGAGAGCGATCTTCTCTGCTCTCCTTTTCGTAAAGTGAGCGTGGCGCAACATAAGCTTCAATGCCGATAATCGGTTTGATGCCTCGCTTTTTCATCGCACGATAAAAATCGATCACGCCGAACATAACGCCGTGATCGGAGATACCACAGGCTTTCATACCTAGTTCTTCGACACGCTCAGCTAATCGCTCGATACGGTTGGCACCATCGAGCAGACTGTACTCAGTATGCAGATGTAAATGAACAAAATCTGCTGTCATCTATAGTTGGCTTTCGACAATTTTATCTATTATTTCCAGGGCTATGGCCAGTTTGGCATCAGCTAAACTCTGTTCAGTGTCATAGAAACCCAAATAGATCTTGACCTTGGGTTCAGTGCCAGAGGGGCGAGCACATAGCCAATCGATGCCGCTGAGATTGAAGATCAAGACATTGCTCTTGGGCAAATCGACCTCGCTCTTCTCACCACTTGTTAGATCGTAGTGTTCTCCTACTTGATAGTCGGTAACTGATTCAACTGCTAGAGGAGCTAAGACATCAGCTTTATTTTCACGCAGATATTGCATAAATTTAGCGATCTTCTCTGAACCAGACTTACCTTCGCGAGCTATAGCTATGGTCTTTTCACTGGCATAGCCATATTTTTTGTAGATATTTTGCAGACGATCGTATAGAGTCTGACCTTGGTCGGCAGCTACAGCCGCCATCTCAGCGATCAGCATACAGCTTACGACAGCATCCTTATCACGCACTTCTGTTCCTGCGAGATAACCAAAACTCTCCTCATAACCGAATTGGAAATGTTCGTCGCCGTGTTCATCACGCTCTTTGATCTGTTCACCGATATACTTGAAACCTGTCAACACTCTGGTCAAATCTACTCCATAATGATCGGCGATCAATTGAGGTAGACGACTGCTGACAACAGTGCTGACACAGAATGATTTGTCGGGTAATTCACCGCGTTGTTGTTTGGATTCGAGGATGTATTCCATCAGCAAAATACCGATTTGATTGCCGCTCAAAACTTGCAAAGAACCTTCGTGATCACGCACTGCAACACCAGTACGATCTGCATCGGGATCAGTACCGATCAAGAGATCTGCACCAGACTCTTCCATCAATTGCAAACCCAGTTGTAGAGCCTCTCTGGTTTCGGGATTAGGATAAGGAGCAGTCGTGAAATTCTCGTCTGGCAATTCTTGCTCTTTGACGACTAGTACTTGTTCAAAACCTAGAGATTTTAGCACTCGGCGCACCGGTTTGTTGCCAGAACCGTGGATGGGAGTATAGACGATTTTGAGATCTTTTTGTCTTTTAACGACATCGGGATTGATGCTCAACTTCAACAACATCTGATTGAAATCTTCGTCGAATTCACTGGACAAATCGTGCCACAAAGGACTTTTGCGTGCTGTATCTAAATCACTGATTTGATGGTATAGCGAGATCGGATCTGCTACCCGATTCATAAATTTAGCGACTTGATCTGCTGCCTGTGGTGCTAATTGTCCACCATCTTCTCCGTACGCTTTGAAACCGTTGTACTGCTTTGGGTTGTGGCTAGCGGTGATCATGACACCTCCGGCGCAACCGAAACGGCGTACGGCATAGGAGAGCATGGGCACTGGTCGAAGTTCATCGGAGACATAGACCTTGATGCCACGATCGACAAAAATACGTGCTGTCAACTGAGCGAATTCTGGCGATAGATGGCGTGAATCATAGGAGACAGCGAGACCTCTAGCGCAAAAATCTTCACCTTGCGACAAAAAGAATTGAGCATAACCTTCTGCCGCCTTTGCCACAGTATAAAAATTCATGCGGTTAGTACCTGCACCGATTACACCACGTAATCCAGCTGTACCAAATTCAAGGTCCTTATAAAAGCGTTCTTCTCGCTCAGTTTGAGTTAAATTGGCTAACTCCTGTTGTGTCTCGACATCGAGTTGTGGATGATCTAACCAAAATTGAAACTTAGTCTGGTAATCCATATGTCCTCCTAGACCTTTCCCTTAATTTCTATCAAGTAATCACGTAGATCTGCCGCCTCTTCAAAAGCCAAAACTTTGACGGCAGCAGCCATTTTTTCCTCTATTGATTTAATGTAATCAGTATACTCTACGTCAGATAAACTATTGATCTCAGCAACTGAGAGCAAATTGAATTCAGTGTCGTCTGTAGTGTAGGTGTAGTTGCTCTTAACTCTAGAAGCTGCTGATTTGCCCTTGCGTGCTTTAGCAGCTTTTGCTTCCTTGTGCTCACCTGTAGCTGTCGACTGATAACCTGTACTCTCAATAATGGAAATTTTCTTGCTGACACTGCGAGGTATCACATTGTGTTCCAGGTTATACGCTTCCTGAATTTGACGGCGTTCTGTCGTCTCGGTTATGGCTTGATACATCGCTTCACTGACACTGTCTGCATAAAGGATAACACGGCCATTGACATTACGTGCTGCTCTGCCCATCATCTGAATCAGTGCAGTGCGTGAACGCAACATGCCGACTGTGTCAGCTTCGAGAATAGCGATCAAAGATACCTCCGGAAGATCCAAACCTTCACGCAGAAGATTGATGCCGATCAAAACATCGAACTCACCTTCCCTCAATTGACTGAGTATCTCTAAACGTTCTACGGTCTTGATATCTGAATGTAGATATTTGGCGCGCAGACCCATATCCTCGAAAAACTCACACAGGTCTTCTGCCATCTTTTTCGTCAGGGTCAAGACCAAGGTACGTTCACCTCGTTCGTTATTTTTGACGATCTCATTGAGTAGATCATCGCTGTGATCAGCGAGCGGCCGGACTTCGATCACAGGATCTAACAAGCCAGTGGGGCGAATAATTTGCTGTACTTCTTGTTCAGCATGTTCTTGTTCATATTTGCCAGGAGTTGCTGAGACGAAGATTGTCTGTCCCATACGTTGTTCGAATTCACTGAAATTGAGAGGTCGATTATCAAAGGCAGATGGCAGACGAAAACCGTAGTCTACCAGAGATTTTTTACGTGCTTGATCGCCGTTGAACATACCTCTGATTTGTGGCACAGTTTCGTGCGATTCGTCGATGATCAAAAGATAGTCTTCGGGGAAAAAATCTAAGAGCGTATACGGAGGGGTGCCAGGATCTCTGCCATCAAAATGACGAGAATAATTTTCTATGCCTTTGCAAAAACCTGTTTCCAACAATAACTCTAAATCATAGCGAGTACGTTCTTCTAGACGATAAGCTTCGAGGATTTTCCCCTGTTCATTGAGTTCAGCTACACGAGCATCTAATTCATTTTGTATCGAAATAGCAGCTCTGCGAATATTCTCTTTACCTGTAGCATAGTGCGAAGCAGGATAGATCATCACATATTTTCTACCTGAAATAACCTTACGTGTGACATAGTCTATCTCGGTGATACGATCTATCTCGTCGCCAAAAAACTCTACACGGATAATGATATTGTCAGCACCTGGCGGAAAAATCTCTAATACATCACCACGTGCCCGGAAGGTACCGTGTATCTGGTTGAAATCATTGCGTTCATACTGAGTGGCCACTAGTTCAGCCATCACTTCTTCACGGCTTTTCTGCATACCTTCACGCAGATTGACGCGTAGATCTCTATATTCATTGGGCGAACCTAAACCGTAGATACAGGACACCGACGCTACCACTATCACATCTCGACGCTCCAACAACGAAAAAGTTGCAGAGTGACGCATGCGCTCGATCTCATCATTGATCGCCGAATCTTTTTCGATATAGATATCCCGACCCGGTATGTATGCTTCAGGCTGATAGTAGTCATAGTAAGAGACAAAAAACTCTACAGCATTATCGGGGAAAAAGGTGCGAAACTCTGCTGCTAATTGACCTGCTAAAGTTTTGTTGTGAGCTATCACTAAAGTGGGACGTTGCACCTGCTGTATAACATTAGCCATAGTAAAAGTTTTGCCCGAACCAGTAACTCCTTTTAGGGTCTGAGCTGACAAACCTGCACCCAAACCGTTCACCAGACGATCGATAGCTTGCGGCTGATCGCCAGTCGGCTGATAGTCAGTTACTAATTGAAACTTTTGGCTCATGCTTCCTCGTTGCGTCTGTATTTTCTATATATCTAATGCCGTCAGAGGATCGTTAGCAGGTATAGCTAGACCTAACTCCGTAAGTTTTTCACGCACTTTGGCAAAATCATCCCACAATTTAGAACGCTGACGCGGATCACGCAAGACATAGGCTGGATGATAAGTGGGCATTATGAAATATCCATTTTTCTCTTGCCACCGGCCACGCACTTTGCTAATCGAATCCTTTTGACCAGTGAAATAACGATAAGCTGTTGCGCCACACAACACGATCACCTTAGGTTTAACTAATTTGAATTGCTTAGCTAAATGCTGTTTGCAGGTATTGGCCTCTACCTCTGTGGGTACACGATTTGCTGGGGGTCTACATTTGACGATATTGCAGATATGGAAAAAATTGGGGTGAAATTCCTGGGCTTGTAACAGTCGATCCAACAACTTGCCAGACCTTCCTACAAAAGGCTGCCCCAGGCGATCTTCTTCTGCTCCAGGCCCTTCACCGACAATCATCAAGGGCGCTGGTACACTGCCACGCCAAACTACAACTTGATCGCGCTCTTGGCATAATTCACAGTCAGTACAAGCTTGACACTGCTCCACAAAACTAGACCATGTGGCAATATCGATATTTATCTTCCCTGTAGTATATATATCACTCACAGATATTCTCTTTCTCAGCTATTATCACACCGTCACTACCGTCTATTTCTTCCACCTGAACTTTGATGATTTCATGGCTGGCCGTAGGTACATTTTTGCCGATAAAATCAGGACGTAGAGGCAATTCGCGATGGCCGCGATCAACCAAAATCGCTAGGCGAATACTGCGGGGACGACCAAGATCAAACAATGCCTCGATGGCGCAACGTACGGTCCTGCCAGTATAGAGGACATCATCGACGATGATGATATTTTTGTTCTGAGGATCAAAGGGTAGTTGAAGATCACGCAAATGCGGCTGTTGTTGTTTCTGTTCTAGATCATCTCGATAAAAAGTTATATCTAGTTCGCCGATACAACACTTTGCCTCACTAAATTTTTCTATCTTGGCAGCGAGGCGACGAGCGATAACGGCACCTCTAGTGCGTATCCCAACCAAGTATAACTCATCGTCAGCAATATTCTTTTCAATTATTTCATGGGCGATACGCGAAAGAGCACGATCCATAGTCGCTGCATCTAATAGTCTAGCTTTGATCTCCATCTTCACTCCTAAACTGAACTTTCCATTTAATTTTATCATCACTCTGTACAATATACGACTAACCATAATTCAAGTATTATAGGCAGGTAGAAGGTAGTTTTTATGACTCGAGACAAAAAGATTAGAATCGATAAATTGCTCGCCAATAACGGCTATGGCAGCCGCAAACAAGTCAAGCAGTTAATACGTGACAAGAGAGTTAAGCTAGGAAAACAAGTGATCGAAGACGCAGGATTTCTAGTCGCTCAGAGCGAATTGTCTCTGTTAACTCTGGACGGACAATCTCTCACTATCTATGAGTCACCTATCTTCATGTTACATAAACCTGCAGGCTATATCACAGCCATGGAGGATGCAAAACACCCCACCATAGCTGATTTGATTCCGCCAGAACTACAAGCCATCGGGCTATTTCCCATCGGTCGTTTAGACAAGGATACGACTGGAATATTGCTGCTCACCACAGATGGAACACTCTGTCATCAACTCCTATCACCTCAACGCCATGTCGCCAAAATCTATGATGTAGAAACTGAGGGTTCAGCCTGGACACCACGCGACGGCGAAATTTTAGCAGAAGGCCTAAGGCTATTTGACGGCACTGAATGTCTGCCAGCCGAGCTGGAGATCATCGATGACAGCCATGTGCATTTAACCATCTATGAAGGTAAATATCATCAAGTCAAAAAAATGGCTGCTGCACTATTTCATCCGGTCACCAAACTACATCGCATACACTTCGCCGGCATCGATCTCGCTCCAGAATTGGCAGTGGGTGATATACGTCAACTGAGCGCCGAAGAAGAAGCCATCGTCAGAGAACAAGTTCAATAGCTAGTGAGAAATATCAACAGGTATACAAATGAAAAGATTTGCCATCGTCGCTGAATATAATCCCTTCCACTCTGGTCACGCTCACCAGATCGCAGAAATTCGCCGTCTATATGGACGAAGCGGCATCATAGTTCTGCTCTCTGGGTATTTCTGTCAACGCGGTGAGCCAGCACTTCTCTCTCCCTATGTGCGCACAGAACAGGCACTGCTCAATGGAGCAGATTTAGTATTGCGTCTGCCTACCATCACTACCTTATCTTCTGCCGAAGCCTATGCTAGAGGTGCTGTACACGCTATCAAAGAGCTACAAATCCCCAATCAAGCCTTTGGTTATGAACAACATGAATCGTCTGAACTAGTACGAATAGCAGAATTTTTACGAGATGCCGATAACAATGATGATTATCTGAAAATTCTCAAAGAGAATCTGCATTTAGGCTACGCACATGCTCGTTCACTAGCTCTCAGTCATTTTTTGCCTATGGCAGAGGATATCCTCAATCACCCCAATCAGATCCTCGCTGTCGAATACTTAAAATCAAACCTGCAACTCAAAGGCAAACAGATCAAACCTATATTCATTAAACGTCAAGGATCAGCATATTTAACTGAAACAATTGACCAAACTGGCTACGCCTCTGCCACTGCTCTTCGCAAACTGAGCGATCAGCCTATCAGCAGCGACCTTCTTTACAAACTAAAACAAAATATGCCTGTGAGTTCAGCAGCCTTGTTGTTACAGGAGATGCACACCAAACATACGGTTAAGCTCAATGACTTCGCAGATGAATTTTTGACTTTACTCAGCAGGGATACTCAACCACGTACCCGCTATCTTACAGACGAACTATATCGACGTCTATACAATAACTTCACTAAACAAGATCAATTCTCACTCAACGATTTGATAGCTCAGAGCAAATCACGCCAATACCCAGAAAGTCGTCTGCAACGCACACTATGTAATCTTCTATTGAATATCGGTGAGGACGATGATCCCACACCGCAATACTTACAAGTACTCGGCTTCAATCGTGATGGTCGCTATTTATTACGTAAGCTACAAGAGCTATCTGACTGCCCTTTGATCGCAAATCTCAGCGACCTCAATGATCAAACTGATCCTATGGTGAGCCGGCAGTATCAGCAAGATCGTCTTGCTTGTCGACTATGGGCAAATAAGGCTGGATACTCGACTGCAGAATTATTGCAAAAGCCTATCTATAAGTCTAATATTTGACGCTAGGAGGAGATTATGGCTAAAAACGTTTATGATACTTTAATCGAGCGAGGCTTTCTCGCACAAACTACGCACGCAGATACTATCAAACGCAAATTAGGCGAAGAGCAAGTCGTCTTTTACACAGGTTTTGATCCTACCGCTGACAGTCTACATGTAGGACATATGATCGCCCTGATGATGATGGCACATCTTCAACGTGCCGGACATAAACCCATCGCTCTGATAGGTGGTGGAACAGCGATGATCGGCGATCCTTCTGGCCGCTCAGATCTTCGTCAGATGATGACACCAGAAACTATCGCCCACAACGCTTCTCGCTTCCAACAGCAGATGTCCTTGATCATTGATTTCGCCGACGACCCTAAAGCTCCTGGCAATGGAGCCATCCTCGTCAACAATGCAGATTGGTTAGGCAAACTAGATTATCTTACTTTTATTCGTGATATCGGTGTACATTTTTCAGTCAATCGAATGCTGACTGCTGAGTGCTATCGCCAACGTCTGGAGCGTGGTCTCACCTTCCTCGAATTCAATTACATGCTCTTACAGGCTTATGACTATCTGCAATTATTCCAAAATTATAACTGTACACTGCAGATGGGCGGTGATGATCAGTGGTCGAATGTATTGGCCGGTGTAGATTTGGTGCGACGTGTCGAACAGACAGAAGTCTACGGTGCCACCGTCAATCTCCTGCTCAACTCTGAAGGTAAAAAGATGGGAAAAACCGCAAAAGGTGCTGTCTGGCTGGACGAGAACAAACTGCCCGTCTTCGATTTCTATCAATATTGGCGTAATATCCCTGATAGCGATGTCATCAATTGTCTGAAACTGCTCACTTTTGTCGAGATGGACGAGGTCAATCACTACGCTGAACTCGAGGGCTCTGCTATCAACGAAGCTAAGCTACGCCTCGCTTATGAAGTCACCAAAATTGTACACGGTGAAGAAAAGGCTAAGGCAGCTGAACAGCAAGCTAAAGAATTATTCAGCGGTGCTGGCCGATCCGAGGATATGCCTACTGCTGAGATCGCTGCAAATGATCTGCCTAAACAATTTCTAAGTATTTTAGCTGACAATAAATTCGTCCCGTCTCGCAGTGAAGGTCGCCGTCTGATGTTACAAGGCGGTATCTATCTCAACAACGAGGTGATCAAGGACTTGGATTACCAATTAAAAACAGAAGACTTTACAGATAACGAAGTCATCGTGCGCCGTGGCAAGAAGAACTTCTATCGTCTTCTGCTCAAATAATCAAGCAAATAATTAAATCTCGGGTGTGAGGATGAGTGAGACTATACCTGAGTTGACTGTAAGATTCAGTGAAACTTCCTTGGAGAGACTGGTGGTAGCCAGTCTCTTTTTGGGTAGCAATTTATTGCTTACTCCCAGACAAGTTCCGACCTTGAGGCAAAGATCTTCTACCGGATAAGATAGACAAAAATTATCTTCTGTCGACAAGCTGACCTCAGCATCACGGTGAGCGATCAAGGAAATCACGGTATCTGTAGGTGGACAGCACAAACAATGATTGCCAGAACCAGCGATCAACTGCACAGTCTCTCCGTCAGTGAGCATTATTTCTATACCATAACGTTCAACTAATTCCACCGCTAACAATTGATTGGCGAGCAAATGGTCATAACGCTTGCCAAAAGCTGCGATCATATCTATATGTATAGCATCAGATCCATCTACAACTTCTGTCAGCAGATAGTCGAGAGCTAATTCACCGTCAGTGAAATCTTTACGTTTTGGGAAAGTCTTGACCTCACAGCCCAGCTCACGCCAATATTCGAAACTATCGCTGGCGACAGAATCAAAATCGCCGATCAAAAGTTCTGGTCTATAGTTTAGTCTTGTCAGATGATCAGTGCCACCATCGACCGCTATGACCATACTCGCACGCTGCAACAAAGGCATTATCGCATCGCCATCGACAAGATCTCCATTTAGAACTAAAGCGTAATATGACATTGGGCGGTTATTGATTCATTTCTGCTCGATCACGCATAGCAATAATTTCTGCAACGGGATCTGGTCTGCCAAAACAAGCACTGCCCGCCACAAAAACATCTGCTCCCGCTTCTGCTGACACTGCGATGGTCTCACGCGATATACCACCGTCAACCTGTAGGAAAATATCACGACCTGAAGCGTCGATGAGCTGACGAGCACGACGTATTTTATCTGTCATACTCTCAATGTAACTCTGACCACCAAAACCCGGATTAACGGTCATAATCAAGAGCAGATCAATATCGTTCAGATATTCTTCGATGTTATTCAATGGTGTACTGGGACAGAGTGCCACACCTGCAGACATACCTGCTGCCTTGATACTCTGAATCAATCTGTGTCCGTGCACCACTGCTTCTTGATGAAAAACAAAAGAATCAGCACCTAGCTTCGCTATACTATCTACCCAACGCTCGGGACTTTCTACCATCAAATGCACATCTAGTGGCAGGTCAGTTATCTGTCTCAGTGCAGCGATCACGGGTAGACCAAAAGAGATATTGGGTACAAAAGAACCGTCCATGATGTCGCAGTGCAACCAATCAGCTTCGCTATTAACTCTACCTATAGAGTCAGCCAGGTGAGCAAAATCAGCGGCAAGAACAGACGGACAGATCAAAGGTTTGTCGTGTTTACGAACTAACATAATCACCTCACTAGTATTGTCGTTGTTTTATCTCTTCTGCTAACTGTTTACGTAATTGACAATAACGCTCATAGCGATCTGGATGCATACCTGCGTGCTCTTTGACTGCACAATCAGGTTCGCTCATATGACGGCAGCTACGAAATCTACATTGATCACTATATTGCTTAATCTCTGGATAACCTGCAGCAAAATCATCTTCACTCATCTGCAGATCATATAAATTGATGGTTTGAAAACCCGGAGTATCGGCGATGTAGCCACCATCTACTGGGAATAATTCGACGTGTCTAGTGGTTTGCTTACCGCGTTTACCCTTCTCCGATAATTGTCCGATCTCCATCAATTGACTGCCAAACAAACGATTGATCAAAGTTGACTTGCCCACACCACTCTGACCTGCAAACGCTACATTTTTACCGGCGATGGCAGACTTTATTTCTTCTATATTGAGTTCGGAAGTAAGTTCAGTAAAAAAGATTTTGAAACCGGTAGCTCGATAATTAGCTAAGAAATTATCAATATTTTCTTGTAGAGGATTTTGATCGTTTTTGCTGACAATGAGTATGGGCTCGATCTGATGAAAAAAGGCATATGCCAATAGTCTGTCGATCAAAAAATAATCTATCTCGGGCAAGGTCGCAGCTACCGTGACCAATAAAATATCCAAATTGCTTATAGGAGGACGCGGCAAGACATTGCGTCTGGGTAAAATATCATTGATCACCCAAGGGACATCTGGATCACCAGAACTCTGGTAGTTCACATGGTCACCTGGCAAAGGAGTGTGTTTACGATTACGTAGAATACCCCTGACCATAGCA
>JAEWFX010000019.1 GCA_023388605.1 Bacillota bacterium | reverse complement strand
TCACTACACCCTCTCCATCAAATTTGTAGAAATAATTTTGATACTCAATGGAGGCGATGGGAACACGCTCTTCGACAGTGATGTGCAGCTCTCCAGGGAATAAAAACTGAACCTTAGCTGATTTTAGCTCAGGATAAAAATTCAATAGACGCTGTTCTGCCTTAGGATAACGAAACGACAGAGCTGCCTTATCTTTCAGATTGAATTGGCTTAAAAAGTGTTCACTCTCGGATAGATCTGCCACCTGCAGTATATTGGCTGACTCTAAGAAAATATTGCCTTCGACAACACGTTCTTTGAAGCGAAACCATGGTGCCAACCAAAAGACTAGACAACAGGTTATCAACAACGATAAAACAACTAGCAGCTTGATGTGCTTCTTGATAAAAGCTAGATAGTGAACGGAAGCTAACTTTTGCTTGATGGCAGCAAAATTTATACGGGCTGATTTAGACCCCTCACCCTTGTCTTTTGGAGATTTTTTGACTACGGAGGGCTGATCTTTTTTCTGCTCAAGCTGATGTTTTTTCAACTTAGGCGGACGTTTAGCGCCAGTGGATGATTCTGAACCCGACAATGTTACACGTCTGATAGCTTTATCATTATTGTTGGCAGGATTTTTCTTCATAGTTTCAGCAAAACTCCAGCAATTTTCTCTGCAGCTTCAGGATCAGCTAATTTTTTTGCTGACTGTGACATGACATGTGCACGTTCAGGTTGTCCGTGCATAGTCGTTATAAAATCAAACAATATCTCGCCGGTCAGATCTTCATCTTTACATATCTCGCACGCACCTTGGTCTGCTAGCACTTTGGCATTGAAATATTGATGGTTGTTAGCGGCATGTGGATAGGGTATCAACAGACCCGGCTTACCCACAGCACACAATTCAACACAAGACGAAGCACCAGCTCTGCCAATAAAACAATCACATGCTGGCAGCCACTGTGTAGTGTCGAGATAGGCTTCTACTACTACACCTTGGGCTGCAGAAAACTGTTCTGATACATCTGCAAAACTTTTTTTACCCGTAGCTAGGACTATCTGAATTTTGTGTTCTTTTGTGTAGCTCTGCCATTCAGGCATCTTCAGAAGATCGATAACCGCTTGATTGATACTCTGAGCTCCTAAACTGCCACCCAGCAAGAGAACAATGAAGGTGTCATCAGAAATTTTGAGTTCACGGCGCGCTTCCCTGCTATCGACTGTGAAAAACTGACTTTTAACAGGATTACCAGTCAGGTAAAACTTAGACTGTTTATTTAGGTATTTTCTGCTTTCGTCAAAACTCAGACAAACGCATTCTGCATCTTTGGCAAAGAGACGGTTGGAACGACCCGGATAAGCGTTTTGCTCATGTAAGACAAAAGGGATCTTGAGGTGTTTACAGGCTAACAAAACCGGTGAACCAACATAACCACCAGTAGCTAGTACTGCACGTGGTCTCAAGCGTTTGATCACTTTACGTGCTCGCAGATAGCCTACGAGATTACGGTGGAGGAATCTAAACCAGGTGATCGGATTGATCGACGCTAAGGGAGCAGCCTTGATCTGCTCTGTGCGATAACCCGCTTTAGGCACTAAGACTTCTTCTATACCACCTTGATTGACGAGAAATACATATTCGGCGGAAGCTAGTTTTTCACAAGCTTGCACCACTGCAATCGCAGGATTGACGTGACCAGCTGTGCCACCTCCAACAAATAGATATGTATTCCTCTCCAACACTAACTCACCTATCAATTATTATTTAATGTTTTGGTTATGATATCAGACTTTTTTTGTGCGCTTCTAGAAACCGCTAATATCATACCAGCTTCAACTAAAAAGACTATATTTGCTGTTCCTCCGTAACTGAAAAAGGGTAAGGAGATACCCGTCGCAGGAATTATCTCAGTCGTAACTGCCATATTTAGCAGAGCCTGAATAGTCAAAAGGAAGGTATATCCCCAAGCGATCAGCGATGCAAACAAAGAATTGGTATGCGTGCTTATGTACACGCCAGTAATGAATAACAGTAAGAACAGTATCACTAGAGCAGTACAGCCGAGAAATCCTAACTCCTCACCGATTCCTGAGAAAATATAGTCATTGTGAATGGCTGGTAGATAGTTGAATTTTTGACGGCTATTTCCCAGACCTAGTCCTGTCAATCCACCAGCTCCTAGAGCGATGCGTGATTGTATGACCTGGTAGTTACTATCATTTTGGGTATCATCGTCAGCCGTAAAAACAGCTGTTCTAGTCTTGACGTGCACAAAGTGTTCTTCGATGAATTGTCCCAGTGATTGCTTCTTCACCAAGGGGAAGAAAACAGCAGCTGCTATGATCAACACCAAAACTAGAGGCAAGATACGCAGCAAACCACGAGCCCACAACCTACCGGGTATACCGACCGCGATAAACATAGAAAAGGCCAGCAGTATCATCAAGATAGCCCCCGACAAGTGAGGCTGCATAACGACTAGACCAATCCATAAACCGATGGCTACAGCAGGATAGACGATATAGTAGTTTGCATAGATATTGAGAACCTTGCTATCGGCGTAACGCAGAATATTCAACGGCATTTTGCGTTTTAGTCTCGAAAAATAATAAGCCAGGATAAAAACTGTTGCGAACTTTGCGATTTCAGACGGTTGAAATTCGATGGGTCCGATGCCAATCCAGCGTTTAGCGCCGTTTTTTACTGTTCCTATAACTGGAACTGAGATCAGTAGACCCGTCGTAAAAAAATAGGTTAAAAAGGCGAATTTAGCTTTATCTAAAAAGTTTATTTTGATTAAAAAGGCAATTGCTAAGGCAATTATGATACCAACAGCACTGAGAACTGTTTGACGGATAATCAAGCTCTGATAACTGCCAGTATCGCTATCGTTATAACTCTGAATGATACCTGAGCTATAGAGTAAGATCAGACCTAAGGTAGAGAGCACTGCGATCAACAGTAAGAAAAAGGCATTGACGCCTCTCTCTTGAGCTAGATCATTGATCAAGCGATCTCGCTCATCGTCATCAAAATCAGCAAAGAGTGCTCTGTAACTACCTATCCTCTTCATCCTACACCGTCAGCAAACAAATAATAATTCCAACAATACCGCCCAAAATGGCTAAAAGGTTGAAATTCCATACAATTTTCTGTTCTTTCCAACCACCTAATTCGAAGTGATGATGTACTGGTGCCATACGGAAAATTCGCTTACCGCCAGTATGACGGAAATACCAAACTTGGAGCAATACTGACAAACCGTCCAATATGTATAAAAGGCAAGTGAATAGTGCTAACCACGGCACACCTGCCAAAAGCATAATCGCTGCAAAACCTGCACCTATCCCCTGCGAACCAGTATCACCCATAAATACTTTTGCTGGATGTTTGTTAAATAAGAAAAATCCCAGACAACCAGCACCTAAGGCCAGAGAAAAACTATTGAGACTGTTCACATTTAGATTGTTTTGACCAAATAACAAAAGTAGACAGAGATAGGTGATCAAGGATCCTGTCACACCCAATGATGAACACAAGCCATCGACACCATCATTGAGGTTTGCTGAATTGGCGATATAAAAAATGAACAATACACTAAAAATCAAATAAATAGGTTTAAATAACGCTGTAATATAGATAGGTTTTGACCAAAATGGTAAATAAAAACTGGGCTCAACCGGTGCTAGATATAAGTACCAAATCGAGAACAAAATTGTAACTAAACCCAACAAAACAATTTTTTGCTTAACTTTTAGTCCACCCTTGTCGACATTGGTCTTAATATAATCATCTAAAAAGCCGATGGCCGCATATGCCAACATGAGCAAGAAAGCGAAGAAGAAATACTGAAATTTTGCAAAATTATAGATAGCTAGTAGAACACTGGCCAAAGTGAGAGGCAAGAGAAAAAATAATCCACCAAATGTCGTGGTACCACTCTTTACATAGTGGCTCTTAGGACCATCCTCACGCACTGTCTGACCGGATCGTAATTTACGTAAAATAGGCAGACCGAAGTAACCGCAAACAACAGTTCCTAGAAAAACAAACAGAGCGATAAATAAATCAAATGCTAGATTAGACATGACTGTTTTCACGTCCCTGCATTTCCAGGGCCTGTGATATTACCTCCATCGTATAAAAACGTGAACCCTTGACTAAGATGCAATCCTGTTCGCGTACTTCCTCGAGCAATAAATTTCGCACATCCGTAGAGTTTTGACAATAATAGACATCGACTAGTGCACCCATCTTTGTCAACTCATCTTGAATTACTTTAGTTTCCTCGCCTACTAAATAGAGCTTAGATACACCTATGCTGTAGATTTTGTGAGCGATACGGCGATGCATTTCCTCAGAATAACTACCTAACTCACGCATGCCGCTGATGCAGACAATTTTACGTCGGTTATTAGGGTCAGCGATCAGAGATAAGGTATCTAGTGCTGAGGTGCTCGATTCAGGCGAAGAGTTATAAGTATCGTCGATTAAGAGTATACCTCCTGTCTCCACCAGACGTTGGCGATTGCCAGTATTCGAGAAATTCTCACAACCTTTAACTGCTAAATCCATATCCATACCTAGACAGTAAGCAGCTGCGAGACCAAATAACGAAGCTCTAACTAAGTGTTTGCCAGGTGACGGGATCTCAACATGCCAAGCTACAGCTGGATCTAAATTAGTTTTAGCAGTGTATTTTGTGTTGGTATATCCTATCTCTACATCTTCAGCCCAAAAAACAGGGAACATCGACATCTCAGGATCTAAAGCGTCTTCTTCTGAATTGCAGATCCGCCAAATCTTGCTGTCTGAATTTTCCAGAGCCCATTTTTTGAGATGAGAATCTTGTCCATTGATCAAAACTATGCCGTTTGATTTTAGACCACTGATAATATCAGTCTTTTCAGCGAGAATATCAGCACGTGATCCTAAATATTCAGCATGACTATAGCCGATGCCCGTGATAATGGCTATATCCGGATGAGCTACATTGCTGAGCACCGCTATTTCACCGCGACGATCCATACCCATCTCAGCGACAATTGCATCGTCACCATCATCAGCCTGCAAAAGAGTGAGCGGTAAGCCGATCTGATTATTTAGATTATCTTTGGTCTGATGTATTTTCATCTGAGTGCAGAGAATGGAACTTATCATGCGACGAGTTGTCGTCTTCCCTACACTACCAGTGATACCGATAACTGTGGCTAACAAAGTCAGGCGATAACCCTCAGCGATACATTGATAGGCCTTCAATGTATCTGCGACTAAAAGTAAATCAGGCAAGTCTTCACCAGCTTCTAATCTTTTCTTCAAATCGATGCCAGCTTTTGACTCCGCGTTGAGAACCAAAAGGCTTGCACCCTTGTCTATCGCTTGTTGGCAGAAACTATGTCCGTCAAAATTCGGGCCGATCAGAGCGACGAAAACATCACCTCGACGAATACTGCGCGTGTCAGTTGAAATTCCACGATAAAAGCGATCGGGTTGAGCTTGCGCCGATGTTGTCTGAATCAATTCACCCTTTGTCCAATTCTTGATCTGTGCTGGTATAAATCTCGACATCTTATCCCTTTTCCTACTAATCTTTACTAAATTCTAGATATATTTCTGTACCACGTTGCACTAAAACTTTTTTACCGTTTTCATCTAATGGTTCTACACTCTGCGCTGAAACTTTGCCTGTGAGTTCACCAGTACAGCGTATCAACATACCACTTTCACCAGCAAAATTGATGCATTCTGCATAGGTCATACCGCTAAAATTCGGCACTTCTACTTTATCTTCAGTTGCAGATTTTTTATCAGGATAGATATAAATAGCTGTACCTGGATAAATTCCCACATCAGTTTCTGGTATCTGCATACCTATCTTATCATCTTCCTTCATTTTCCCCGTCGGATCGATGATGCTGACCAATTGCTCTGCTGTCAAACGCATGGCATCCACCTTGGTCATCCCCCGTAATTCAGGGACAGAATAGATGTGCTGCATTTTTTGGACATCTAGTTCACTGTACTTTGGTTTGATACCCAGGTGAGTAAGAATTTTAGAAGTCATTTTGACAGTGCTGCGCATCACATTTGCACTAGTATCTGATTCATACTGCGGTTCTTGAAGGATTAACATGCAGATAATCTGAGGATTATCGATGGGAGCTACCTCTACGAATGAGATGGTGTACTCATTGGTTTCCTCGTTGGTAGCCGTCGAAGTTTTACCGCCTGTCTCATAGCCATCGACCGGAGTACGAGTATCAGAATTTACGACCATATTATGCATTAAGTTGCGGACACGAGCTGAAGTCTCCTCAGAAATCACACGACGTACTATCTCAGTATCCACTCTCTGCACGACATTGCCATTTTCATCAGTAATTTTGTCGACGATGTGAGGGCGCACTAAATTTCCACCATTGGCACAGGCAGCGATTGCAACCAATTGATGCAAGGGAGTTACAGTAGATTGTTCACCGAAGGAAAGTGTTGCTAAATCACTGGGTACCGGATTTTCATGGAATAAACCCTTAGCTTCACCTGGTAACTCTATGCCGGTACTCTCACGCAAACCAAAAGCTCTCACGTAGTCGTAGAATTTATCCATGCCCACAGCTTGTGCTAACTGAACGAAGACAGGGTTGCAGGATCTTGTAAATGCTTGATCTAGCGTCTCTTCACCATGTCCGCTACCAGTCCAACATTTGATTGTCTTATCGAATACTTGAATGGGATTGTCGCTATAAATTCTATTCTCGTCTGTCTCCCCTTCTTCAAGCGCCATGGCTGCTGTCAATACTTTGAAGGTTGATCCTGGTTCATATAAATCAGAGATGTTTTTATTACGCCAAACTTGTGACTGAAGGTATTCAAACACTTTTTCGTTGCTGACATCCCATTTGCGTTTGAGATTGTATCCCTTGGGCTCAGCTTCAGGATCTGATGATTTGAAATATGGATAGGAAGCCATTCCTAAGATAGAACCGTTATTTATATCCATGACTATACCCATGCCGTATTTCTTCGGGGCATAGGTGATAATTGCCTCTTCTAAAGCATCTTGAAGATATTTTTGGATGGTACTGTCATGGGTGGTATATACATTGTAACCGTTACGGCTCTGCTGCTCATTATCTTCCGTAAAAGGCAGAGCACCACTGAATCCTAAATTGTCGTAAGCACCATAAGTGTAACCACTACGTCCTGTGAGCACATCGTTGAGACTGTACTCTAAGCCTAGACGACCCTGCAGTACTCCGTTTTCTGCCTTAGCAAAACCTATGACCTGAGATGCGAGATAACCGTTGTTGTAAACACGGCGTGGAACCTTATCCAGTTTGATGCCGCCGATGTGTTCTTTGTCAAGGTAACGATTGAGATTTTCGATACGATCTTGCGGAACAGCTTTAACTAGCTCAATATAAGTTGCGTCTTTTTGTTCCAGCAATTCTTCGATTTTCTCTTGAGGTATTTCGAGAATACGTGCGATATTTCCAGCGATTTCTTTTTGCGATAATTTCGAATTATAGAGGGCATAGACATGCTTAGGTGTCATTCCTACAGTATAGGTATATTCAGTGGTCGCTAAAACTTGACCATTGCGATCATAGATATTGCCACGGCGTGGCAATTCAACATTCTTGGAATAATATTGTTCAAGGGCTGAACGCGATAATTCGTCGTGATGCAAGATCTGAATTTTGAACAAAGAGTAGACTATGACGACAGCGAATAACATCACACACAGACCCAGAGCTGTGACAGCTCCGCGGTTGATGCCTAGAACATACTTAGTCTTTCTATAAGATCTACTTCTTGCCATTTTTCTGCAACGCCTTACGATAGTTTTCGATTGTTTTTATATCTTCTGCATTGAGCTTTTCGTTGTCAGTTTGCTCAGATGCTTCATTATAATAAACAATTTTATCTGCTTCGTTGAGTTGCAAGAAAATAATTCTTTCTGGCGAAGGGACCTGCATTTCGTACTTTTTGGCTGCCAGTTCAGCGACATTGTCTAAATCGACTGAAGCCAATAATTTTTTGGTGACTTGATCCGCTTCTTCACGCATTTCTTTTAAATTAGATAAGCGTCGATTGTTTTCGACATTTAATTGCACGATATTAGTTTGGCGATGGAGAACTATCGCTAAGAGCGTGGCAACTACTAACAAGGAAACGAAACATTTCGTCATCATCTTCATACGTTCGCGTTTGGCAGCACGGCGCAACTGGCTGATTCCTGCCTGTAGCTCACGACGTTTATTTTCTGCAGACCACTGTTCCTTTTCTTTGGCGATAATATCGTCGAGTTCCAAAGGCAACTGACGGTGATAAGCAGGCGCTGTACTTGTGTAGTTGTATGTATTTTCTAATCTATTCATCTTCGTTCTCACCAAACTCAAAACATCTCAAACGTGCACTATGCGAACGGCGATTTTGCTGCAACTCTGATTTACTGGCGACCATGCCCTTGCGATTTACTATCTTGCCTAGCGGTTTTGCTCCACATACACAAGGCATATTCTTTGGACAGTTGCAAGGATTTTCCCAACTTCTAAAAGTTTGTTTGACAATACGATCCTCTAAGGAATGAAATGTCAAAAAGCAAATGCGAGCTTGTCTATTCACAATGCTCGGTATCTGTGCCAGTAAATTTTCTAGTTGCTTGAGCTCCCCGTTAACTTCGATTCTCAGAGCCTGAAAACATCTTTTTGCCGGATGTTTTTCACGTCGGCTATGACTCGGCAAGGAGCGCTCTATCACTTCGCTCAATTCAGTTGTGGTGGAAAAAGGTCGTTCCTGACGTCGGCGACAGATATTGGCAGCTACTCTCTTGGCATAACGCTCTTCACCGTAACTGGTAAAGATTTTAATTAACTCTTCCTCTGCATATGTATTGACTACATCAGCGGCTGTCAGAGTCTGGCTGACATCCATCCGCATATCTAGAGGTCCTGCTTGTCGATACGAGAATCCTCGTTCTGCTCGATCTAGTTGAACTGACGAGACACCGAGATCAGCTATGAGTCCATCGATCTTATTCAGTTTGTATTCCGATAAGATCCTTCCTAGTTCAGCATAATCGCTGTGCACTACAAAGTAGTTGGTCTCAGCTCTTTTCTCAACGGCTTTCAAGCGTTCACTACCAGCGAGGACAGCATCTAAATCACGATCTATCGCCACTAAACTGCCCCATGGCAACTGCTCTAGTATGGCAGCTGAGTGTCCTGCACCACCCATGGTGCAATCCACATATACGCCTCCCCGCTCCACTGCCAGAGATTCTAAAACCTCAGACAACATGACGGAATAATGTTCGAATTCTCTATAAACCTTTGACATCGAATTCTGAGAAATCGATCTCGGACAAACCTGCTAACGAAGCCATCTGTTCTTCATAGAATTTAACTGAACATATCTCGATCTTATCGAACATATCGATAAAACAAATCTCATCACCAGGTTCAACACCGATTTTATTCCATAGTTCTGCCGAAACGGAGATACGGCCTTGACTGTCTAACTCACACTCTTGTGCTTCACCGATAATGCGGCGACGCAGAATACGAGCGCGCGGATCGGTCATATTTAAGGCAGCTATTTGCTCTTTTACTGAGCGGAATTGTTCAGTGGTATATCCCGAAAGATAAGCATCATCCAGAGAATTAGTGACGTGAATACAACCACCTAAGTTATTACGCAACTTAGCTGGTACTACGACTCTACCTTTTGCATCAATGGTATGTGTATAACGCGCCATCTTTTTCTACCACTTTAAACCACTTAATAGTAATTTCGAGCCACTTTCCTCCACAAACACATACTAAACTAATGAATTGCACTTTTCAAATTACAAAATCATGAAAAACATAAAAATTATGAAAATAGCAAAAACTCTAGTCTCGACGAGACTAGAGTTTGAACGAATCAAATATCTAAATTTCTCTTGAATTGTAACTGAGTTCTAGCGAGCTCCTTCGATAAACTGCCTATAGTTCATCGAAACATTGAGCATCACTCCTACAGCGATATAGTTGACGATCATAGAACTACCACCATAACTGACAAAAGGCAATGGTATACCTGTAATCGGCATCAAGCCGATATTCATACCCATATTCTCAATAAAGTGGAAAGCGAAACCGGCGGTGAGACCAACTACTAAGTAGGATGAGGCAAAATCCATCTCCGATACACGGTATGCCAGACTGATTGAGTGAACCATGAAGTATATGATCAAACCAAGTAAAATAATCACTCCGATTAAACCAGTTTTTTCCGCCACCGCTGTAAAGATGAAGTCCGATTCTTTAACCGGCACCGAAGTATCGAAGGCATTGCCTGCCAAACCTCCGGAACTGATGGCCTTGAGAGCTTGATTGAGATGATAATTATCTGAGTTATCGTGACTGGGAAAAATAAACGTGATAATACGTTGTTTTTGATAATCAGCGAAGTAAAAAATCCACATCAAGGGCAATGCAACCGCGATCATACTCACAGCCATCAAAATATATTTGCGGGCGATACCCCATACAAAGACCATCGCTGTCAACATCACAATAATAACGAAGGCTGAACCAAAATCAGGTTCACGTATAATCAAGAAAAGCGGCACCATTGCTATACCAAAAGCCTTTAGCAGACCGCTGAAAAGCGTAGTTTTGCCCTGCCTGATATCTCCCAAATGATTAGCCACTAAGATTACGATAGCCGCCTTTGCCAATTCTGACGGCTGAAAATTGCCGACAAACGGAAGCTGCACCCAGCTGTCAGAACCCGTCTCTTCAATCACATAGCCATCAATTTTTACGTAGATCAACAAGACTACACTGGCACTGTAGATCAAGTAACCGAATAATTTGATGGCTGAACTATCTAACAAACTGATCAGCGATGCCAACACTACGCCGATCAAGACGGCGATCAGTTGGCGTTTGAAGTTACCGGGATATATTCCTGAACCGTAGCCCAAACTCAACACAATATTCAGTACATATAGGCCGATCAAAGTTATGAGAATAACCGGCACTATCAGGCGATAATCCATCAACTCAAAATATGATTCAGTGCGTAATTTACGGGAATTATACGAGCTCATTATCGTCCTTTACTTTAGATCTACGCATACCCTGCACAAATAACCCGACGATGGCAGACAAAATCATGATCACTGACAAAAATTGTGAGACGCGGATATTGGTGTCTCCTATCATCAGCGGATCTGTACGCAACCCCTCCACTATGAAACGAGTTATGCCATATAGTATGAAATAGACAAAAATGTTTGTACCTGATCTATTGTCGTCCAAACGACGAATATATAACAAAACTGCAAAGATCAAAATATTGGCGATAAACTCATAGAAAAATGTTGGATGCACTGGTAGATCGGGACGATGACCTACAACTTGCGGCAATGAGCTTAGATAAGCTGCTGTCCCCTCGCTGTGCATGCCCCAAGGCAGAGAAGTGTTGACACCGAAAGCTTCTTGATTGAAGAAATTGCCCCAGCGTCCGATCGCCTGACCTAAAGGCAGATAGACGACTGCGAAATTCAAGAAATGTACGACAGATATTTTTTTGATTTTACACATTAAATATATAGCCACTACCGCTCCGATCACGCCACCATAGAAAGCCATACCACCGATACGTGTATTGAAGATCAAAAGCAGATTATCCTTGAAATCCTGCCAGGAGAAAGCCACATAGTATAGTCTGGCACCGATGATGGCACCGGGAATCATCAAGAGATAAATATCGCTCAGCTTCTCTGGATTCAAATCAAATTGACGAGCATGTCGCAAGCTCAGAATTATACATAGAGCAAAAGCAAAAGCGATGATAATTCCATACCAAAAAACTTCGATATGTTTGCCAAATAGATCGACTGTAAAAGCGATCGGGCTGATAGGTAAATCCTTGATACCTAGACCCGGAAACGATACATGATAAGTCATATTACCTCATCCTTATGATTTATTAAGATGATAAGCTAGTACATTTTGCTTGTCACGCTCAACCTGTTGCCTCAATTCTTCTACCGAAGCGAACTTGATTTCATCGCGGATAAAAGACAATAACTCAACAGTTATTTCTTCACCGTAGAGATTGAACTCACGATCATATACATATGTCTCTAACAACACATTATGATCTTGGCTATTCACAGTTGGTCTAATGCCCACACTGCTGACTGCTTGCAAACATTCTCCACCATGAAGTACCTGCGAAGCATAGACACCAAAATGCGGTTTGCACAATTCATCGGGATATTGCAGGTTAAGAGTCGGAAAACCTAATTTGCGTCCTAGTTGCTGACCACTGATAACTTGACCTTTTAGATAGTATGGATAACCCAGATAATGTCCAGCCGCACTCACATCACCAGAACTGATTTGCTCACGTATGACGGAAGAAGAAACTTTGATACCATCGACCTCGACATCATCTACAACTACAACTTCGAAGCCATACTCACCAGCCATTTTCTGCAAGAGTTCGATATTGCCTTCGGCATTTTTACCAAAATGAAAATCTCTGCCACAGATCACAACCTGAGCGTGGAGATCTTGGAGCAAGACTTCATCGACAAAAGCTCTCGGTGATAAATTATAGATTTTCGGCTCCCACTTTACTGCCACGACTTCATCGATACCACTCTGATAAAGGCGTGTGATCTTCTCCTCACTGCTGAGGATTTGATTCCCTCCCGACTTCAAGGGCAAATTACTGAAAGTGAAGACAGCAGAGCGAATTTTATGTTTAGCTGCCACAGCTATAGTTGTCTTCAATAGACGGCTATGTCCGCGATGAACTCCGTCAAAATACCCTAGAGCTACTGCCCTAGCCTCGACATCTAATCTGTGACCTGACAAACTACACCTCATCTGCAGCGAGCAGAACTCGCTCAGCTCTAACTTTGATTTGTTGTGTATCAATTACCTTGCTTATTTTAGCAAAAGCAAGTAAACGTTGACCGTGATAGACAGCTATTATATCTCTATCAATACTGTTAGTCTGTATGCAATCAATCGGTACAGTGATAGTTTGTCCATGCGATAATTTGCGGGATAAATTTTTGTTCAAGGCTATTTGTGGATAATTTTTAAACACTTCAGCTAAAGACAATACTAATCCCTTTTCCAGTAAGTACATCTGCATTTTGACTGGGTCGCGGTCAAAACCATTGAACACCTCAAAAAGTTGTTCTAGATCAACACAGCGAGAATCTTCTATTGATAGAGGTCCACAACTCATTCTACGCAAAGCTTTGGCATGAGCAAAACAGCCAATCTTCTCGCCCAGTGTATCCACCCAACTACGGATATATGTACCTTTAGAACAATGGATCTCCCACGTATCATAATTGAGAGCATCTGCTCGGTAGATTTGAACTCTACGGCGTTTTCGCTCTACCTCTTGACCTTTGCGAGCATAATAATGCAAGGGTTTACCTGCTATCTTGACAGCAGAGAACATCGGTGGTTCTTGTTCTATATCACCTACCAGCTCCTCACCGCATCTACGCGCCTGATCACTGAGAGTAGCTATATCCCAACCACGATCTAGCAAGTTTATACAATCTGTTACTTCACCGTCACAGTCCTGCGTATTGGTGCGTGCACCAAAAGTGATCTCTACGCGATAACTTTTGCCAAAATTTTGCATATAGTTCACGGCACCTGTCGCCCTGCCTATGCAGATAGGTAGCAGACCAGAGGCGAAGGGATCTAGAGTACCACAATGACCAATACGTTTGATGCCTAAAAGGCGACGAAGCTTAGCGATAGAGGCAAAAGAATTTTCACCTATCGGCTTATCCACTAAGATCACACCTTGAAAATATTGGTTATCGATAAATCTACCCATACTATCTAGTTGATACAATCCTCTAAGCTGCGACGCACACTGGTTTCATCACCTGTCAGCTTGATTCCTGCAGCGCGCTTATGACCACCACCACCCAGTTTGGCAGCTATAGCAGCACAATCAAATTCATCACTTGAACGCAAGCTAATCTTCCAATTATTCGGTGATATTTCACGTGCTAGAATCGCTAAGTCAATACCTTCGACCTGTCTCAACTCTGCACATACACCTTCAGTATCATTATCATCAGCATCGAGCTCAGAGAATTTAGCTCCGTCGATCAATGAGAAAACGACATTCGGCTTCCATAACTCACGATTGTAGAACAACCAACCTTTGACCTTTTGGCGTGTAGCTGTGATAGTCGAAAATAATAGTTCAGCTATTTTCGGTAATTTATCTGTGCACTGAACCAGTGATGCGACAATGTAGAAAGTTTCGGATCTACAATTGGCATAACGCAAACCGAAGGTGTCCGAATAGATCCCCGTGAGCAGAAGATTGGCGACAGTGGCATTCATATACTCTACTGTTAACAACATCTTCGCTACCATCTCTGACACCGAAGATCGCGCTGGCTCTATCCAAACTAAATCACAGCGTTCTGCCAAAGCTTCTTTGCCCGCAAAAACTTTTGTCGAGGGTTGATGGTGATCGATAATATCTATGCTGAGGCAATTGTCCAGCATCGCCTGGCGTTCTCCCAGACGGCTGATCTCACCTGCATCTAAAA
>JAEWFX010000041.1 GCA_023388605.1 Bacillota bacterium | reverse complement strand
CCATAAGCTCAAACTCAAGGTAGACAACAAGTCAGGATTGAATACACGTACAGAGGCCATGACGCCAGAAGAGATTACGATTTTTGTCAGACCTTTTGATTCAGATACTTCTGGGCAACAAGATGATTTAAACAATACAGATACTGATACTACAAGTGAAAGTGAGTCAGAACCCAGTAATTGAGTCTGACTCCATAGAGGAAGGATATTATGTCACGATTATTTGGAACAGATGGTGTGCGTGGAGTAGCCAACAAAGAATTGACACCGTCCTTAGCATTCAAATTAGGTTATGCTGGTGCCAAAGTGCTGACTGGCGAAATGAATTACAAGCCGACTATCTTGATCGGTACAGATACACGTATCTCCTGTGCCATGTTGGAATGTGCACTGGTAGCTGGCATCACCTCAGCGGGAGCTGATTGCTATATAGCAGGTGTTCTCCCCACTCCTGGAATCGCCTATCTGACACGCAAATATAATTGTGATGCAGGCGTGATGATCTCAGCCTCTCACAACTCCTATGAATACAATGGTATAAAGTTCTTTTCTGCTAAAGGTTATAAATTACCTGATGAGGTAGAAGACCGTATCCAAGCAGAGATCGAGAAATTTGATCCATCAGCTGCTTCTGATCTGATCGGTGATCGAATCGGTCATCGTATCGAACGCAAAAATGCAAGCCGCGATTATTCTGAGCATCTCAAGCGTCGTATGAGTGTAGATCTGAGCGGACTCAAGATAGCTGTCGATTGTGCCAATGGTGCATCTTATCATATCGCTCCTGATCTTTTACGTGATTTGGGTGCGGAAGTCGTAGCTATCGGCATCGAACCTGATGGCGTCAATATCAATGACAAAGTTGGCTCCACCCATATGGAGCGTCTGGAGCATACAGTACGACGTGAAGGTTGTGATATCGGTATTGCCTTCGATGGAGATGCCGATCGTATGTTAGCCATCGACGAAAACGGCAATCATATCGACGGTGATCAAATCATGGCCATTATCGCTGTAGCCTTACAGAAAAAAGATAAACTGAAGGATAACTGCGTAGTCGTCACCGTTATGAGCAATATCGGTATGGATATTATGGCTAAAGAACGTGGCCTCAAGCTACACAAAACTAAGGTAGGAGACCGCTATGTATTAGAAGAGATGTTGCGCCACGGTCTATCTCTAGGTGGTGAGCAATCAGGTCACATTATTTTAGCTGAACACGGCACTACCGGTGACGGTATGCTGTCTGCCTTAGCTCTCCTAAAATCACTATCAGAATTAGGTCTGCGTTTGAGCCAAGCTAGTAAAATTATGCAACCGCTGCCACAAGTATTAGTCAATGCTCGTGTAACCAACGAAGGCAAGAATGCCATTATGCAGGACAAAGACATTTTGGCAGCGATTGAGGAAGAAGAGAAAAGATTAGGCGACGAAGGACGCGTGCTCGTACGGGCTTCTGGTACTGAACCCTTGATCCGTGTGATGGTCGAGGGCAAGGATCAGGCGATGATCGAGAAGATGGGCAAACGTCTATCTGAATTAATCACAATCAAGTACGGTGTCTAGTCGATATGAAGACGAGAACAGCTCAAAAAATAGTAGCTATTTTATTGATGTCTAGTTTGGTGCTGATAGTTTTTAGCTCCATCTGGAAGCTTATTTCCCCGTCCTCAGAACAAGCTGCTAAGTCCGAACAGCAGCTGAAGGTGCAGGAGAGTATCAACAGTAGAGATTTGCTCCTGCAGGAACAGTCTGGCACCGAAGCTGCCACTAATTCTGCTGGTTACAAACAATGGGCCAGCGAGTCAGTTCTGCCTGAAGTATACCAACCAGATTTACAGAGTTTTGTCGGTAGGGCACGTGATGAAAAAGCTTTAGAAGGCGTGAAGGTATTTTTGGTGCTGCCACCGGACGGTAGTTTACCTCTGCCAACTCCATCTCTCAAAGCATCGAGTACTCAGAATTCATCTTCTATGAACAGTGCACCGATGATCGGTTTACCGCTCAAAAATGCCGCACCCTGGTATTGGAATATCGAAAAAACTCTCAACTCTTACGAAGTTAAACGACAAAATACAGCTGCAGATAGTGGATCGAGCGACAGTACAGACAAAAATTCAACTGAAAATTCAGTCGATAGTTCTGCTGGTGCCGATACCGCTAGCAATAATATCCCTGATGGAGCAGTCAACGTTAAAGGTCCTGAGGACAATGCTGAAGCTAATGCCGATCGCTCTAAAATCGCCGAAGACAATGCTCATGGCAACAACGGTGGTAATACTGACAATAACAGTGGTAATGCCGATACTGGCAACAACTCGGCTAATAAACAAGCTGACAGCAACTCCACCACACCGACTACCCAAAAACTTGTCGAACGTCTGATCGATGAAAAAACGGGTGAAACAAGTTTGGATCCTACTGCAACTAAGGCGGGAGATGTCACTGTTTCTGAGATCAGTGTCTCTGCCAATGTAGCGCGTGAGACCAAAGAACGACTGGAAGCCCTGGGTGCTAAGGTCGTAGTCATCGGTGGTACCTCTAAGGCCATGACTGAACAGCAGCGTGCGGCTGCAGTGGGTAGCGCTGTATTAGCTGATTTCACTGAGCGTCTGCGTCAAGCAGGTATATCATCTGAACGTATCAATCAAATTAAGGAAAAATTAGTCAAGGCAGAATCATACAATATAGATCCCGAGGAATTAGCGTCACTTTTCCCTGAAGTGGGTGTATCTCAGGATCTACGACTATTATTGGATATAGAACGACAGTATAAGAATTACCTATGTATAGAATTCTCAGTTTTAGACGGCAATGTCGAGGAGCGGGCTTCCCGTATTGTCTGGGCAGGTAATAGTTCAGATAATGGTGCTCAAACAGTTGTGGAAAGCGAACCTAATCAACAACCAGTCTACCCCAGTTATGTCGAACAAGAACGTCAACGTTTAGCGACAAAAGCTGGTAACAATCTCGGTGGTTTGTTGCCTGATATGAAATCAGATAACATGGTGCAGCAAAAGTTAGGTAATTTCACACGCTATACCAATCTCAATTCCATCGACGTGGTGCTCGGGCGTTTGACTAATCCCATCGACGGCAAGATTTTGGCTTCGACTGAAAATTGTGCTGTCATAGCAGAAGCTCTCGCGAACAGTGTGTTCGAATTCTATAATCAGGAGAAATAATGCGATTAAAGGTTTATAAAAATCTGCAGAGTCTTGTCTTTCCAGAATGGAGGGATCTGCCGATTGAACACGGTTATACCACCCGTTTGGGCGGACAATGCCATGACCCTGATTTCGGCAGCTTCAACCTCAGCCGCAAAGGAATAGACGACGAAGAATTGCTCGCCCAAGTACAGGCCAATCGCCGACAGTTCTCTGATGAGTTAGGGATACCCTTATCAGACATGGTCACAGGCAAACAAGTTCATAGTGACCACATCACCATTATCGATGATAGTTTCACTGGTTTTGACCGAGGTGTAGATGAGCGATTAATGGAAAACGATGCTTTGATCACAGCTGGTGAACGTATGTTGTTGACTTGGCATGCTGATTGTGTGCCGATTTATTATTTTGATCCTGAGAATAGAGTGATCGCTCTAGTTCATGCTGGTTGGCGTGGGACATTTGCCCGCTTAGCTGGCAAAGTAGTTGCAGAGCTAACTAATTCCTTCAATACTAACCCTGCAAAACTAGCAGTTGGCATCGGACCATGTGCTCTAGCCAGCAGTTATGAAGTGGGAGAAGAATTACTGACTGAGTTAGAAGACATCATTGGCCAGGCGGCAAAGCAGTATTTTACTCCTATCAACGGAGCAGAAAAGTACTATTTAGATCTCGTCGCTCTGAATACACTATTTCTGCAGGATCAGGGAGTGCCATTGCATAATATAGTTGGTGGTGATTGTGACACTGTCACTGACGAACGTTTGTTTTCACATCGTAGACAGGGCGATCGACGCGGCACTAATGCGGCGTACATACAACTCAAGAATATTTGACAGTAATTTTAAAAAGGTATATCATTGCAGAGCATTTCAACCGTCAAGACGGTTCCGAATGTTGCATACGTATCAAGACCCATGTGCATTTACGCGCAACAGAAGGAGAGGTTATATGAAACAAGATTTACATCCCAAGTATGGCAAGTGCGTAGTCCGTTGTGCTTGTGGTGAGACTTTTGAGACAGGCTCAGTCTTGGAGAGCATGACTGTAGATATCTGTTCCAAATGCCACCCCTTTTATACTGGTCGTCAAAAATTAGTCGACACTGGTGGACGTGTAGATAAGTTTAAGCAGAGAATGGAAGCTGCTAAACAGAACTAGCGTATTTGTCGGAGCCCTGTTTTACTGAGGCTTCTAACTGAAAAGGAGTGTTTAGCTCCTTTTTTCGTATCAAAAAGTAGGGAATATGTGTGATAAATCTGGCTGTTGTAAATATGGTCGCATAGGTGGACAAGCCTTGATAGAAGGTGTGTTGATGATTTCACCCGATAGACGTGCGATGGCTGTGCGCAATCCACGACGTGAAATCATAGTAGAGTACTTACCTCCTAAACGACGGATACCAGGTGACAATATAGCTTTGATCAGGGGCTCCATACGACTCGTTCAACAATTGTCGGTGGGACTTAAGGCTATGACGCGTTCAGCAGATATCGCTTTCGATGAAGAAGATTCAGAAAAAAAGGGTAGTTTTGCTGAAGTATTAACTATGCTAACAAGCTTCGTTATCGCGATCTTAGCATTTATTTTACTGCCTAATTTATTGGTGACTGGCTTTGCTAAGTACGCTCTGCATGTAGATCCCACATCAGAGTATAGTGCCACTATATTCAATTTGGTCGAAGGGTTATTACGTATATGTATTTTTTTAGCGTATATCTTCTTTGCCACAAAATTGTCCGATATCAAACGTGTATGGATGTATCACGGTGCTGAACATATGACCATAGCTTGCAATGAAGCTGGTGAGGACTTGACTGTAGAAAATGTTCGAAAATACAGTAGGTTACATCCACGCTGTGGTACTGCTTTTTTAGTGATAGTTATGATTGTAGGTATCTTAGTAGTAGCTCTGACAGGATGGAATGCTTGGTATATCAATCTACTGTGGAGAATTGTCTTACTGCCAGTGGTTGCAGGTGTAGCTTATGAGATTATTTCATTGGCAGGTAAGTACGATAATATTTTGACCAGAGTGATCAGTAAGCCAGGATTGTGGTTGCAATTATTGACCACGGCAGAGCCAGAAGCAGAGATGATTGAAGTAGCTATCGAAGCCTTAAAAGCTGTGCGAGGAGATAATTATGTTATTGAAAGATGTAATTAAAAATGCAAAAGACAAATTAGAGACCGCAGGTATCAGTGATGCTACAGAGGAAGCACGTTGGTTACTTGAGGATTTGTTGGGTATACCTCTGAGCAAGCAATTGGCTGAACCTGAGTTAGAGATCTCTGAAGAAGAAGTGACTATTTTCAGCGATGCTATAACTCGTCGTTCATTGCATGAACCGTATGCTTATATCGTCGGCAAACAGGAATTTTATGGTCTCAACTTTTCGGTAGAAAACTGTTTGGTACCGCGTCCGGAAAGCGAACAATTAGTGAGCATAGCTCAGAGTTTCGCGAAGAGAAATTTTTTGAGTGGAACACATCTTCCCATCGCTGATCTCTGTGCTGGTACTGGTTGTCTCGGTATCAGCTTGGCTCTGAAATTACAGAATAGCGGTTACGCAGTTGAGTTGCTCGCTACAGAGATGGAAGCGAACTCGTTGGAGACATGTAAGCTCAATTACCGCAATTATGGATTTGATGACAATTCTGTACAACAAGCAGATATTTTCCCGCCGGCGGGAGAGAGTTACCAGATTATCTTGGTAAATCCACCCTATGTTTCTAGCGAAGAGTATATTAATTTGCAGCCAGAAGTTAGAGATTATGAACCACAAGCAGCGCTGATCGGCGGCGAGGATGGTTTAGATTATTATCGTCGTCTGGCTGATGAAGCCATGGATTTTTTGGCTCCTAAATCGATTCTGCTGATGGAGCATGGTCAAGGTCAACGCGAAGCAGTGCGTGAGTTATTTGCCGACTGGCTGGAGCAAGGTTTTAATGAAATAACTGCAGATGATGATCGCGGTATCGACCGTATTTACGGTTTGGTTCGTGGTGTTTTGCCGGAGGAATAGATGGCTTTAACAGATAGTCTGACCAATAGTTTGAAACGCTATGAAGAATTGTCGATGCTGATGACAGATCCCGACATATTAGCGGATCAAGATAGATATCTCAAATTGGTAAAAGAATACAGTGAGCTTGAGCCCATCGCTCTCGCTATCAAGGAATACAACGAACTCGAGACAGTCTACGAACAAAACAAAGTATTGTTGACCGAGACCGATGAGGAAGAGTTTCGCGAATTGATACGCGAAGAAAATCGTGAACATCAAGCACGCTTAGAAGTGCTGAAAGCTCAGATCGAACAAGCCATGGTCAAGAGCGATCCCAATGACATGAAGAGCGTGATCATGGAGATCCGTGGTGGTGCTGGCGGCGATGAGGCTGCTCTGTTTGCTGCCGACCTCTATCGTATGTACACTGCCTATGCTGAACAGCAAGGCTGGAAGACAGAGATCATCGATCTCAACGAGACAGGCATAGGTGGTTTCAAAGAAGTAGTCTTCACTATCGATGGCAGGGGTGCTTATTCACAGTTGCGTTACGAGAGTGGAGTTCACCGTGTACAGCGTGTGCCAGTTACCGAGACTGGGGGTAGGATACACACATCAACAGTCACAGTAGCGGTTCTACCAGAAGCTGAAGACGTAGAAGTGCACATCGACCCCAACGACATTGAGACGGACACTTATAGAGCTTCGGGTGCAGGTGGTCAGCACGTCAATAAAACTAGCTCGGCCATTCGTTTAACTCATAAGCCTACTGGTATCGTCGTAACTTGTCAGGATCAACGTTCGCAACACAAAAACCGTGAGCGTGCGATGGCAGTTTTGCGTGCTAAATTATTTGAGTTAGAAGAAGCGAAGAAAAATTCAGAGATTTCTGATAATCGTCGCGAGCAGGTGGGTACAGGTGATCGCAGTGAGCGTATTAGAACCTATAATTTCCCGCAAGGTCGCGTGACCGATCACCGTATCGGTCTGACAGTCTATCAGTTGAATTCAGTTTTAGCTGGCAATCTAGATGAGTTTATCAAAGCGCTACAAGCTGCTGCTCACGAACAAGCTGTTATAGAGAATGAAAATAATCAGTGATTCAGCTGCTATAGATTTAGCGGCATCAGCACTATGTGATGGCCAATTAGTTATTTTTCCTACCGAAACTGTATACGGTATAGGCGCCAATGCTTTTTGTGCTGAGGCGGTGCGAAAGATCTTTCGCGCAAAAGGCCGTCCTGGAGATAATCCTCTGATCTGCCATCTAGCTAGTACTGATCAATTGCCTTCAGTAGCTGTAGATATCCCTGAGGTTGCAAAACGTCTATTCGATTTCTATGCACCTGGACCGATCACGCTGATTTTACCCAAACATCCTGACATACCTGAGGTGGTGAGTGCTGGGCTAGATACAGTTGGTGTGCGTATTCCCAGTCATCCCTTGGCACTTGAATTTTTACGTCGTGCAGGAGTGCCGGTGGCAGCACCGTCAGCCAATATATCTGGCAAACCCTCAGCCACAGTGGCAGATTACGCGGATAGTGATTTCTCTAAATGTGCTGACATCGCCTATCTGATCGATGGCGGTGAATCTGAGATAGGTATCGAATCTACTGTCATCGATGTTACTAGAGAGATCCCAGTCATTCTGCGTCCCGGCAAGATTACAGCAGAACAGATCGCCAAAGATCTGGGTATAGAAGTGATATATGCCAGTGATCTAGGTCCAAATCAAAACTCCGGGGCTGATTCTAAGTCAGTAACAGAATCAACTCCGCGTGCACCTGGTATGAAATATCGACATTATGCTCCGGAGGCTAAGATGGTCTTGATCTCAGGAGAAGCAGATGATGCGATTGAGTCTAGTCTGGCTATTCTTAGAGAAGTCATAAGTGACAGAGCAGTAGATAGTTCCGTCGAGGTTTCTAGTGCAGATGCACAAATTGTCAAGCATTTGGGATTATGGGTTCCTGAATCACTGGCAATTACCATTGAAAACGCTATACTGAAGTCGCATCCGCATCTACGGTTGGAAGTTGCTAGTTATCGAGATGTTGCAGATGCTATGAAGAATTTATTTCGACAGCTGCGAGAATTTGATCGCCAGGGATGCGATTTGATCATCGCCTATGCGGAGTGTGAATCTGAGCACAGTCGAGCCTATCTCAATCGTCTCCGCAAAGCAGCGTCAACAAATTAGATAGAATGTGAAGAATTATGAGTAGATTAAATGCAATAAATAGTGCTAAGCGTGAAACAGCAGAGGAAAGTGCGCTCACAGCACAGAAAAATATTGTTTTATTTGTATGTACAGGCAATACTTGCCGCAGCCCTATGGCACAAGCTCTTTTCAACAAAAAAGCTGAAACTATGCCCGGTGAACGTTGGTATGCCAGATCTGCAGGTGTAGCAGCTAAAGCTGGATCTGCTGCCAGTGAACATGTGGTAAATTTATTGGCTGATCAAGGGATAGCCTTAAAGGATCATCTGGCCAAACAACTCTCTCGTGAAATGATGTCAGAAGCAACAGTCGTAATCACGATGAACAGTGTGCAACGCGACCTTTTATTGCTTTATTTTCCCGAGTACGAAGAAAAGATTTTTTCTATCGCTGATTACACTGGATCTGGTGAAGATGTAGCTGATCCTTATGGTGGTGATGAAGAGGATTATGCTAAGACGCTCGGACAATTAACCGAGCTGATCGACAAGATCTTCGATCGTCTGCTGAGTAAGGATCTGTATATCGATTGAAACAAAAAAGCGGATTTTTAGACGGGTGCTAGTAAGACAGTAATTCTAAAAAATTACTATTTTGCGGCATTTGTCTGACAGGGTTGGAAAACAACTACGAAAAGAACGATGTCGAGTCGAAAGACTTAACATCGTTCTTTTTCTATCTCAAAATAATCTTTGAAATGCTTCATATATACTTGAAGTACATTTAGGAGTAATATGAGTTTCATTACCAGTTTAACAAGAATGTGGCTTACACGAACAACGAAGCCATTTACGTTCAAAAATGAATATGACCAGATATTGCCGTTTGCAGAGTGTGAAAACCTTGGGCTTTATGTTCATATCCCTTTCTGCAAAAGTATCTGCAACTTTTGTCCTTATTGCAAAGTGCGGTATTCCACTGAATTATGTAATAGGTACATAGATGCTTTGATTAAAGAAATACACATTGTAGGCAGCCAACATACAGGGCGAAAAAAAGTAACCAGCCTATATTTTGGTGGAGGAACACCTGCCCTTGCCGCTAATCGCATAAAAGATATTATTGATGCGTTGAACGACCACTTTATCATCACCGAGGGAATTGGATTGGAACTTCATCCCGATAACGTGAATGTGGAAGTGTTGCAAACATTGAAAAAAGCAGGCGTAACAAAAATCAGCATTGGTATTCAATCATTCTGCGACAAGTATCAGAAGATTCTTGGCAGAAAAAAAGTTGATACCGCAGAAATGATGTCTGCTTTGGCGGCGGTTCCTTTTGAAACTGTTTCCATGGACTTCATCTTTGCTCTGCCTGAACAAACCTATGATGATTTGAAGTCTGATATTGACACCGCATTTTCATTGGGTGCAAATCATATTGCTATATACCCATTTATTGATTTTACTTTTACAGAAAGTCCTGTTGCTGCAATGCCCAAAAAAGAAAAACGAGAGTTACTGGATGCTATCACACAATACTGTTTGGGCAAAGGATATTTTCGGAGTTCTATATGGACTTTCTCAAGCGAACCGGACGCAAACTATTCATCCATGACCAGAGATAACTTTCTCGGATTCGGTTGTTCTGCTACAAGCCTATTCAAAGGGCAATTCAAAATCAATACTTTTGATGTGGAGTCCTACTGCGAAAGGGTTCGTTCCGGCAACCTCGCCACATCATTGACAATTCGTTTTACCAAACGGCAACGAATGATTTACTGGCTGTTCTGGACGGCATATAGTACAAGAGTAAATGCACGAGATTTTGAAAAATTTTTTGGTGTACCGTTGAGAAAAATGTATGGATTCGAACTTTGGATTGCAAAGCGATTAGGGTTCATCAACGAGCACGATGGCACTTATGAAATGACGCTAAAAGGTGCTTTCTACTATCATTACTACGAGAACTTTTACACACTATCTTATATCGACAAGATGTGGGGTATCATGCGAAAAGAAGCGTTCCCCGAACAGATCAAACTGTAAAAAGATGGTGAGCGCACAATGCCAGATAACAGAAATCGCAAGCGACCGATACACCAGAATGATGTTCGATACATCGCCATCAACGACCACTTTGACAGCATCAATCCCAACAGCACCGACAGTGACATTGCCGGTATAAAAAAGCGGAACAGGCATGACCGAAATCATGCCTGTTCCAAGAAATTCAAATATTACTGTTTTACGACCACCGAGCATTATCTCCGCTCTTTTATATATGATGTAAATTCACCTAATCCTCAGCGTAGATACCCATCATAACAATACCGATCACAGCAAAAGTTATAGCGATGTAATGTTTTAAGGATAATTTTTCTTTGAGGATGATACGGCTCCAAATAACTGAGGCTACACAGTATGCTGAGATAATGGGCGGAGCTTGCACAGGATTTTTCGAGATCGCGAAAATGTAGCAGAATTGTCCTATTGTTTCAAATGTACCGCCCAATAGCTTTGCAGCATCAGTTTTGATTGTTAATTCAGCCTTTTTGAAGATAGCTAAATAGAGGAATACTAGTAATCCTACTGCGAAGAAGGTTACTTCATATGCTGTATTAGCGACCTTCTCGTCCAATGTTTCAAGTATGATGGTGTCTCCGAAAGTTCCTAGTGCATCGAGGATGCAATAAACGAACGGCAGAATAAGAGCTAACCAGCTCTTAGTGTAGCGACGATTGGATTCCAACTGACGTGCTATGCGTTTCTCAGGATCTTCAATATATTCAGCGTAACCGAGACCAAAGATACCTAATAGGACAAAGATTAGAGCGATCGAAGCACCTGTACCGATAGTTTCACCCCGTAAAAGATAGATCAGGAGAACAATACCACCAGAAGTATTGCAGATGGGTGAAGAGATAGATAGTTCAATGTATTTTAAAGCAATATATCCCATCAACATAGAGGAGATGTATAGCAAGGAAACAGGCAGATATTGCCAGACTACTTGCAGATTGAACTCCACTCCCTCGATAAAAATCGAATAGCAAGCGTGCACACCAAAGACTAAGCCGACTGCAACAACCATCTTGAGCGATGCCTTACGCTCAGTGGCACTTTGACAGCCGATTTTTGACATCAGATCAGAACCGCTCCAAAAGAGCAGGGTAATTAAAGCGAGTATAAACCACATAAAAACTCCAATGATAAGTAAAATTATATTTAGATAAAGATAAGGATATTAAAAGATACTAAAGAACAACTTTAGCAGGGAGGTCTGGAACGATAATAAGCTGCACCTCTCAACATAAAACACTACGTCTCCTATCAGGCGTATTCTAGCAAACAACATATTTATTGCCTAGAAAAAGTTTTACAATAAAAGAAATTAAACGAAAATAATTTTCTGAGCAAAGGTAGTTGCATTCCTTAAAATAATTTTGTAAAATGCTTCAGTATCTGTGTAAGTATGCAGATATGAAGTACGTTGAAGTTTGAGATTGCTGTTTGATTCTGCAATCAGGCAGGTAACTCAAATGGAGTAGTTCGACAAGATCGAACAACACTGCAGCGAAGTCGGGAATACCCAGCGCTGTCTTATGACACGACTGGGTTTTATACTGAAACAAGACTGAACGCCCGGCAGAGTTGTCGTGACAGCAGGAGGAAAAAATGGCTGTAGTAAATCAAAGAATCAGAATCAGACTCAAGGCTTTTGATCACCATGTACTGGATGAGAGTGCCGCTCGCATCGTAGAATCCGCTCTCGAAAGTGGTGCAGACGTATCAGGTCCCATCCCCTTGCCGACCGAAAAGGAGATTGTAACCATCTTACGTTCTCCCCACAAACACAAGGATTCTCGTGAGCAATTCGAATGTCGTACACATAAGCGTTTGATCGACATTCTCGCTCCCAATCAAAAGACCATGGAATCTCTGATGAGTCTCAAGATGCCTGCAGGCGTCAATATTGAGATCAAGATCTAACAGCTGAGGTCAATGTTCGGCTAACGAACCAATAACCAAGGAGGAAGCATGAAGTTTATGCTAGGCAGAAAGGCCGGAATGACTCAACTCTTCGATGAGTCAGGTATTTGCACTCCGGTCACCGTCATCGACTGCGGTCCTGTGACGGTAATCCAAAACAAAACAGAAGAGAACGACGGCTACAAGGCTGTCAAAGTCGGTTACGAAGACTACAAAAAAGGCAATAAGCCTCATAAAGGTCAATTCGAGAAAGTCGAAGTTGAACCCAAACGCATTCTGCGTGAGTTCAAAACTGATGATGCTTATGAAGTCGGTCAAGTAGTCAAAGTCGATGAAATGTTCAAAGAAGATGATATCGTCGATGTTATCGGCACATCGAAGGGTAAAGGCTATGCCGGTGCTATCAAGCGTCATAATTTTAGCCGTGGTCCTGTATCGCACGGTTCAAAATACCACCGCGCAGCTGGTTCGATGGGTTCATCCGCTACGCCTTCACGCGTAATCAAGGGCAAGAAGATGCCTGGTCACATGGGTAATGAGCGTGTGACTGTCCAAAATCTACGCGTGGTCAAAGTCGATGGTGAGCGTAATATCTTAGCAGTCAAGGGTGCTATCCCTGGTCCCAAGGGTGGACTGGTAGAGATCCGTACCGCTGCCAAATCACGCTAATAGAGGAGGAAGCAAATGACTAAAATCGATATTTATAATATGGAAGGTAAAGTCTGTGGCGACCTCGAATTAAATGATGCTATCTTCGGCATTGAGCCCAACCAAGATGTCTTACACCGTGTGGTAGTTAATCAGCTCGCCAACCGTCGTCAAGGAACATCTAAGGTAAAAGGCCGCAGTGAAGTATCAGGCGGTGGTAGAAAACCTTATCGTCAAAAGGGTACAGGTCGTGCTCGTCAAGGTTCAATTCGTGCTGCTAACCATGTCGGTGGTGGTATTATTTTTGGACCGACTCCCAGAGATTACAGCTACAAATTGCCGAAGAAAATGCGTCGTTTAGCGATGAAGTCTGCTCTGTCAGCTTGCCGCGAAGATAAGATGCGTGTTCTCGACAAATTTGAACTCAATGAAGTAAAAACTCGTAGAGTAGTGGAAGTTTTGAAGAATCTCGAACTCGCAGGTTCAACCCTGGTTGTCGTCCCTGAGTCAGATCAAAACTTGCTCTTGTCTACCCGTAATATTCCAGCCGTCAAATTGACCCATGTTCATACACTGAATGTTTTCGATCTGATGAAGTATGATCATGTGTTATTCACCAAAGAGGCCGTGGAAAAAGTCGAGGAGGTTTACATCTAATGAGAAACGCACACGACATTATCCTGCAACCAGTCATCACTGAGCGCAGTACCATGGACACGGCTGAAGGCAAGTACACCTTCCGCGTTGCCAAGGACGCTACTAAGACTGAAGTTCGTCAAGCCTGTGAAAAATTATTCGGTGTCAAAGTCGTCAAAGTTAACACCGTCAATGTCAAGGGCAAGGTGAAACGTCAAGGTTACACCAAAGGCAGAACTGCAGCATGGAAGAAAGCGATCGTAACTATCGATCAGAATCCTGGAACTCACACCTACACCGGTAAGGGTGGTGCTGAGGTCAAGCACGATCGCAAGTACAAGACAACAATCGAAGAATTCGGTTTCGGACAGTAAATCGAAGAGAGGAGTAAATAATTATGGCAGTTAAAAGCTATCGTCCAACTTCTCCCGCCAGACGTCAAATGACTGTCTCCGATTTCTCGCAATTAACTGACAAGAAACCGGAAAAGGGTTTACTGGACAAGAAGAAAAAGCATTCAGGTCGTAATAGCTACGGTCGTATCACTGTTCGTAGACGTGGTGGCGGCAATCGTCAACACTACCGCATGATCGACTGGAAACGCAATAAACACGATATCCCTGCAAAAGTTGCAGCTATCGAATACGATCCCAACCGTTCAGCTCGTATCGCTCTTCTACACTATGTAGATG
>JAEWFX010000035.1 GCA_023388605.1 Bacillota bacterium | reverse complement strand
TTTGATGGAGAGGGTGTAGTGATTGCCAAATTACAGGATCAGCCAACTGATGTTCCGACGATTAAAGGTATCACTATGGAACCTACAGAAGTAGGTGAACCGATCAAGACATCGCAGGTAAAAGATCTGAACAAGGCGATTGCACTGATGGCAGAGATGATACTTGCAGACAGTCAGACACAGGCTGATTTCAATCTGCCCGATCTGATGAAAATAATATCTTTACAAGCTGACGGCACAGTGAATATCGATATGGAATACCATGGCAGCAAGCTCAAAGTCATCGCCATGCACACTAACTATCTACGTGAGAACTTTGATCGTCTAAAGCGTATTTTGATCGCTGACTATCTAAAAAAATATGGTGACGGCACTTTAGATATTACCAGTAAAAACCTCTATTTCACGCCTGATAGTACTCAAAACAAGCAGGAGATACCTAAAGAGTAATCTGTCTGCTTGTATTTACAACAAATTGATAAATGTGTTTTGTAATATAGTTGTTATTTTGAAAGTGTATGTTGTAATATAATTAACATATTAATTTGAAACGACTACCCCAAGTTGTATATACAAGTGTTACGAAAGGAGATTTCATTTTGTCTGATTTTCAAAAACAATTTGCCATGGATTCCGATGGTTTCGCTACTATCAAAGTTGTAGGTGTTGGTGGTGGCGGTTGTAATGCAGTCGATCGCATGATTGAAGCCGGTGTCCAAGGCATTGAATTTATTTGTCTGAATACTGATAAGCAAGCTCTGATTCGTAGCCTTGCTCAGCAGCCCATCCAAATCGGTGAAAAGGTCACCCGCGGTTTAGGAGCTGGTGCCAATCCTGAGATGGGTCAGAAGGCAGCTGAAGAAAGTGCTGAGGAGATTCAACAGGCCATCGCTGGTACTGATATGTTATTCATCACTGCCGGTATGGGTGGTGGTACCGGTACTGGTGCAGCTCCTGTTGTCGCTCAGATCGCACGCAAGTTAGGGATATTGACTGTCGGTGTAGTCACTAAACCTTTCCGTTTCGAGGGTGCTCGCCGCATGCAGAATGCAGAACGCGGTATCCGTGAGTTGGAACAATATGTTGATTCTCTAGTCATTGTACCCAATGACAAGTTATTAGATATCGCCAGTGATGATACCTCCATCGATGAGGCGTTTGGTCTCGCTGACCGTGTGTTGCGTTTCGGTGTTTCCAGTATTTCAGATCTGGTGGCTGTCCCTGGTTTAATCAACCTAGACCTCGCCGATATCAAACGTGTTATGACCAATGCTGGTATCTGTCATATGGGTATTGGACAAGCTACCGGTGAGGGAAGAGCTGCCACTGCTATTCGTCAAGCCATCAACAGTCCCTTGCTCGATACCACCATCGATGGTGCTCGCGGCATCTTGATCAACTTTACTGGTGGTCGTGACATGAAGATCAGAGAGATCGAAGAGGCCGCTTCACAAGTCCGTGACGCTGTTTCACCTGATGCAGATATTATCTTCGGTACTGTTCTCGATGAAAATATGCAAGATGAGATCATGATCACCATCATTGCGAGTGGTTTCAATGCTGATAATCGTCAGAGCGGAAATAATCAAGGTGGTTTTGCCAACTATAGCAACGGTGCACTCAATCAACGTCCGATGAATCTGTCTTCTAACACTGATAGAAATGCTGGCTTCGGCTTACCTGAGCGTACTAGCAATAACAATATGCGCAGCCGTGAAAACTATCGTCAAGATTATCGCCGTGAACCGATGAATCAGCAAACTAACAGATATGATATGCCTGCTGATTACAACCAGAGATCTGGCATGCAGCAGAGAAGAGCTGAGCAGAGAACTGAATTATCTTCCCGTCATCAATCTAGTGACAGTGCTGCAGTAGCTGATCTGATTCAAAAAGTTTCGGCAGAAAGTCGTACACAGCGTCAAGAAGATAACAGAAGCAAAATGGATCAACGTCAGAGACCGGCGCAGAGACCAAACAATCAGCAGCCTAAACGCAAGAATAATAATCGTATTTTGCCCTGGATATTACAGGATGATGATGACTTTGATAACTAGGTAGTTACGATTTGTTCATTTACGTGTTATAATAAACCGACCTTTATTGGTCGGTTTATTTGTTTCTGGAGTAGTTATGAAATGCCCGAATTGTGGATCTGATAATGATCGTGTCATCGATTCACGTTTGACGTGTAACGGCACAGTTATTCGGCGTCGACGTGAATGTAACAATTGTGGACAAAGATTTTCTACTGCAGAGATGATAACTTCACAGCCCTTGTTCGTGATCAAGAAGAGTGGTGGTCGCCAAGAGTTTGATCGCGAAAAATTAAGGCGAGGCATCTGGGCTAGTTGCGGTAAGCGCCCTATAAGCGCTGAGCAGATCAATCATTTAGTAGATGATGTAGAGACTGCGATCGCTGCTAAACCCAAACGTGAGATGTCGTCCCAGGATATAGGGCTGTTAGTGTTGAACCGACTTAAGCGCATCGACGAAGTCGCCTATATTCGCTTCGCTTCTGTATATCGCGACTTTGATGGTATCGCTTCCTTTTTGACTGAAATGAACAATATGCGTAAGAAATAGAAATTTATATTAATTTCTTTAGAGGTACATGGATTGATGATCAAAAGTCGCGTTTTAGTCATTGATGCTGATCAACAAACAAAGAAGTTGTTGCAATTATATATGCCGGCAGAAGGTTTCGAAATGGTCGCTTGTGTCAATTTTTCCACTGCTATGAGCAAACTAGAAGAATACAAGCCTGACATTATTTTATCTGAGTTGATCCTCGAAGACATCGATGGTTTTGAGATGATCAGAACCATCTGCAACAAGTTTAAATGCCCTTTGATCATCGTGACCAGTCGCAACGAGTTATTTGATAAAGTCATCAGTCTAGAATTAGGTTGTGACGACTATGTGGTTAAACCCTTCGAGCCCAAGGAAGTCATCGCCCGCATGCGTGCCTGTATCAGACGTTGCCAGAAGTCTAAGTTAGCTGCAGCAGATGAAAGTGATCAAGCTGAAGGAACTCTCCAATATGACAATCTCGTAGTCGATAAGTTGGAGTATAAAGTTACGATCAACAACAAGCATGTCGATCTACCTCCTAAGGAATTTGAACTGCTCTATTTCTTATTTGAAAACCGTGATAAACTGTTTTCACGCAAACAGATTTTAGAAAAAGTTTGGCGTACTGAGTTCATGGGAGATTCACGCACTATCGATGTCCACATCAAGCGTCTGCGTGAAAAATTAGATGTGCATCATCACCCGAATTGGTCGATCAAGACAGTCTGGGGCGTGGGTTATAAATTCCAGACAGTCAAATCTCAGTGATGTTCAGTCTGCGCACTCGCAAAAAAATTGCAGCTGAAGCTTTTGCTGCACTAGATGCTGCATATCCTGGTATTCAACCATCTCTTAATTTCTCTTCAGCTTGGGAACTGTTAGTGGGTGGTATTTTGGGCGCTCAGACTACAGATGTCAGAGTCAATGCCATCACCGCAGTTATGTTCAGAGAAATGCCCGAAATAAGAGATTATGCCGTCGCAGATATCTTGACCATAGAGGGATATATCAAGACAGCTGGTCTGTATCACAATAAGGCTAAAGCTCTGAAAGGTGCAGCTGAAATGATTATTTCGCATTTTGGTGGAGAAGTGCCGAGAAGTTTAACTGAGCTCACGCAATTGCCTGGTGTCGGACGCAAGGTAGCTAATTTAGTTATGGGTGATTTTTATGGTATTCCAGGTATGGTTGTCGATACGCATAATGGTCGCATAAGCAAATTGCTAGGTCTAACTGATAGCGAAAATCCCACCATCGTAGAACGTCATCTATGTGAAGCGATCCCTCCTGAACACTGGGTGCAGTGGGGACATTTGATGGTAGAACACGGAAGAGCTATCTGTCGTGCTCGTTGCAGATCTTGTGCCATGTGTCCAGCTCGATCAGCTTGTGTTTTTGCTAAAAAACATCGGGCTGCTATAAGTAGAGCATTAAATTCCAATCCTGCTGGTTGTATAGCTGAATAGTTATGAACGAGGTTAAGACAGTAGATATTTTTTCTGATCTCACTTGTTTGTCTGGTATTTCTACTAAGCGAGCAAAGCTTTTTGCGAAGCTAGGAATTAATAATTTGGTAGATTTACTGTTCAATTTTCCTCGCCAGTACGATGACTGGACAGATCTAGCTCCACTCAATCAAAAACAGGATGGTGACCTGGTCACTTTTCGTGCTCAAATCACTGCCAGCCCACGTTTGCTAGGTGATTACCGCAGACGTCGTGTGATTGTCGATGTCAGCACAGAAGAAAATTTTGTAGTGCGTGTTACTTGGTTTAACCAGCCCTGGGTGGCTCAAGCTATCAAAGTCGGAGATGTCTATTATTTTCACGGTAAAATCAAACGTTCAGGTTTTTATTTTGATCTGGTGAATCCTTATTTCAAAAAGCCGCATCTTTACAGTGAGATGGGTATGGAGCCCATCTATTCTTTGACTGAAGGGTTAGAGCAGAATGTCGTGCGTTCAGCAGTGAAACAGAGTCTCAAATATATCGATGAACTCACCGATTTTCTACCGTTGAAACTAGCACGTTCACTTGATTTGATCAGCCTTAAACAAGCTGTTGAATACATTCATTTCCCACAGAATAAAAAACAATTACAAGCGGCACGCAGACGTCTTGCCATCGAAGAATTGCTGCTCATTAGGCTGGGGCTTCATCATCTCAAACAAGAGCGTAAGCATCAACATCAAGCACCGATTGTACAGACGAATGACACGGTCAAACTAGCGATGTCCAATTTGCGTGAACAACTGCCATTCAAGTTGACAAGATCGCAGGTAGAAGCCATCAATGATGTTTGTGGCGATCTACGGAGTAATGTGCCGATGAATAGACTGTTACAGGGAGATGTGGGAGCAGGTAAAACCTTAGTGGCAGCTTTCGCCATGGCCTATGTAGCATACGGATCAGGTCAATCTATTTTTATGGCTCCTACTTCGATATTAGCTGAGCAACACTACCGCAAATTGATCGATTTTTTCTCGTCTACTGATATCGAGATCGCTCTGCTCACTTCGGCAATTAAGAGTAACAAGCGAAAAAAGATTATCGATGGACTTAGATCAGGTGAAATAGATATATTAGTGGGCACGCATGCCGTGCTGCAAGAAGATGTCATCTTAGCCAATCCAGTATTGATGATCACTGATGAGCAACATCGTTTCGGTGTCAATCAACGTGCTGGTTTACAAGGCAATAGTGAACAGCAGGTACATCGCCTCGTTATGTCGGCCACACCCATACCACGAACCCTAGGTCTGATACTCTACGGTGATCTTGATCTGACGATTATGTCACAAGTGCCGCAGGGAAGGAAACCCATCACCACTTTTGTAGTCAACAGTTCGCAATTACCAGATGTCTATCGTGAATTTGATCAGGAATTAAAAGAAGGCTACCAAGCATATGTAATTTGTCCCTTGATCGAGGACTCTGATAAGATCCCCTGGCAGTCAGCACTGAATACAGCAGAGATACTAGCGGAGAGATTTGCAGACTATTGCGTCGCTGTTTTGCATGGAAGCATGTCCGCGTCCGAAAAAGATGATATCATGCAGAAATTTTTGCGACGTGAAATACATATTTTAGTATCTACTACAGTCGTGGAAGTGGGAGTGGACAATCCCAACGCCTCACTGATGTTGATCAATAATGCCGAGTGTTTTGGCTTAGCACAACTCCACCAGTTGCGTGGTCGTATCGGTAGGGGCGAGCGGGAGTCTCGTTGTTTTTTGGCTACCGATACTCAGGAGGAAAAGTCTTTGGAGCGTTTGATGACTATCAGTCAGAGTACAGATGGTTTTGCTCTGGCTGAAGCAGATTTAGCTTTGCGTGGTCCGGGTCAATTTTTTGGTGTCAAGCAACATGGTTTGCCTGAATTCAAATTTCTTAGCAGCTACCGTGATGCAGAATTGCTTGCTCAAGTCGACAAAGCCTTGTCTTACCTCACTGAGAAGCAACAGACAGAGTCGTTGACTGAACATGAAGCTAGCGATCATTTAGATGCAGTCAGTGCTGAGGATTGTGGCCAACTTTTACAACAGGCCATGCGAGAACGTTATCCAGACTTTTTAGCGAAGATTATTCTTTGATTTGCGACGCTTACGTACCAGACGGCGAGCCAAAACCTTAGGAGCAGCTTGAGAGTAACCGAAGAAGCCGAGCTTGTTGCCTTGATAGGGTGAACCTTTGCCGACGGGGAAATATTCACCGTGCATGTAGGCGATGATATCGGCTTTTTCTAAATGTAATTTATTGTGATTGTCAAACAAATTCTCATCAGCTAAAACCGATACTATCTCAGCGATGAACATAGTATGAGAGCCGAGATCTAGATGTTGTCTGATACGACAGCCTATGTTGACAGGGCTCTCTGCTACACCTGGAGCATTGATCTTGGGAATTTTGATCGGAGTCAATTGGCAGGCTGCGAATTTATCGACCTCACGACCGCTTTTTACGCCGCAGAAATCGATGGCTTCAGCTAGCTGTGAAGTAGGCAGATTGACTGTGAATTCCTGAGTATCTAACAGTATCTGATGTGAAAAACGACGAGGTTGAACAGATATGGAGAGCATCGGAGGTTCACTGTTGACTGTGCCGATCCACGCTATGGTTATCAGATTTGGTTTTCCCTCTTTATCTGCGACACTCACTAGAGCGGGTGCCACAGGAGCAAGTATATTTGAAGATTTCAGTTCGCGTTTATTAAACTTATTGTGTTTAAAACTTTCCATATCGCCTGAGCATGATCTCAATGATTTTTGTATCCAATATGACAGTTGTGATTTGTGATGTTTCGATGGTTTCAGTTATTTGACAATAAACTTAGTATATATAAAGTATATACGAGAAATAATATAAAACAATTCTGGGGGTATATATGGCACTTTTAGAAGTCCGCAATCTACATGTTTCTGTAGATGGTAAAGAAATCCTAAAAGGAATAAATTTGACAATTAATCGTGGTGAAACCCACGTCTTGATGGGACCCAATGGTGCAGGTAAATCAACATTGTTGCACGCCATTATGGATAATCCTGCTTATGAAGTGACTGAAGGAGAAATTCTTTACGAAGGTGAAGTCATCAACGACATGTCTACCGATGAGCGTGCCAAACTCGGCATCTTCATGAGTTTCCAAAATCCTGAAGCAGTACCTGGTATCACAGTAGCGAATTTTTTGCGTGCATCTAAGACCGAATTAGATGGACAAGCACCACCGCTGATTCGTTTCCGTCGCAACTTAGAGGAGAAGATGAAAGAACTCGAGATGGATACAGACTACGCTGATCGCTACTTAAATGTAGGTTTTTCAGGTGGTGAGAAGAAGAAAGACGAAATTCTCCAGCTCAATGTTCTCAATCCTACATTGGGTATGTTAGATGAGACAGATTCAGGACTTGATGTAGATGCTGTGCGTATCGTATCACGTGGTATTCGCAAGTTCCGTAACGAGGAGAATTCACTGTTGATCATCACACACCACAAAGCTATTTTGACCAAGATCGACCTAGATAGAGTACATATTTTAGTTGATGGCAAAATTGCTGAAAGCGGTGGTAAAGAGTTATTCGATCGCGTACAGAGCGAGGGTTATGCTTGGCTGCGTGAACAGAACTAGACGCGGAGGATTCGATGGAAGATATCATTAGAAAAAAATCAGTCGGTGTCATTCAAAATGATGCTGCCAATCGAGTTGTCCAGGAGCGTACTAAGTCACAGATCCAAGAGTACGATCGTGGCATCTACGATATCAAAGATGAAGTTCGCTATACGATGAAGACCGCACAAGGTCTGAATGAGGACATCGTCTTAGAGATTTCACGTGCTAAAAATGAGCCGCAGTGGATGACCGATATTCGCTTGAAGGCCTTAGAGATTTTCAATAATTCAAGTAATCCTGAGTGGGGCCCTGATCTCAGTCAAGTTGATCTAGATAAAATAACCACCTATATTAGTCCGGATGCCAAGATGACAGCAGACTGGAATGATTTACCTGAAGACATCCGTGATACTTTTGGACGTCTGGGTATTCCTGATGCAGAGATCAAGCAGAGTTTATCTGGTGTCGGTGCACAGTATGACTCAGAGGTTGTCTATCATAATCTGACTGAGAAGATGAAAGAACAGGGTGTTATTTACACTGACTTTGAAACAGCTGTACGTGAATATCCTGAAATAGTCAAGAAGCATTTCGGTAAGCTTATCACTCCCGAGTTACATCGCTACTCAGCTCTGCATTACGCAGTTTGGAGTGGTGGTTCATTTGTATATGTACCTAAGAATGTAAAGGTGGATGTGCCGTTACAATCATACTTCCGCTTGAACGCACCTGGTGCTGGTCAGTTCGAACACACTTTGATCGTTCTAGAAGAGGGTGCATATTGCCACTTCATCGAAGGCTGTTCAGCGCCTAAGTACAATGTTCTAAATATCCATGCTGGTGCTGTTGAACTCTATGTAGCTGACGATGCTACTCTGAGATACTCCACGATTGAGAACTGGTCACGCAATATGTTTAATTTGAATACTAAACGTGCAGTGGTCGGTGCGCGCGGAGCGATCGAGTGGGTATCTGGCTCATTTGGTTCACGTGTCTCCATGCTCTATCCTATGAGCATTCTCAAAGGTGAGTATGCTAGGAGTGAATTCACTGGTATAACTTTTGCTGGTAAAGATCAATTCCTAGATACTGGTGTCAAAGTAGTGCACGCTGCTCCTCACACTTCTTCTAACATACAATCAAAATCAATCTCACAGGGTGGAGGTACAGCTGTATATCGTTCTTTGATTCAAGTCTTGCCTCATGCACATGGATCTAAATCTACAGCCATCTGTGAGTCGTTGATGTTGGATCAAGATAGCTGTTCGGACACCTTGCCTGTCGTAGATCTGCAATGTTCAGATGTTGATTTGGGACACGAGGCCAAAATCGGACGTATCAATGATGATGTCATCTTCTATCTGATGAGCCGTGGTATTCCGGAGGCTGAAGCTCGTGCCATGATTGTACGTGGTTTTGCCGAGCCCATCGCCAAGGAATTGCCATTGGAATACGCTGTTGAGATGAATAACTTGATTTCGTTAGAGTTAGAAGGAACCATCGGTTAAGGAGGAGATATGTCAGACTTAAAACAAGCTACACTAGCTGTTGGTACAGTCCCGTATACTGCCGCCAACACCGAGAATATCGTGCCAGTTGCGACTTTTTCGCACGCTAAAGTCAATCGCAATTCGTTGCCGAAGCTAGATTTAAATACAGAACTAGAGACTAAGAGTTTCTTGATTACTGCTGGTGATAAATATGTATATGATCATCGCTATCGCATGACAGCTGAGCAACCTGAGATCAATGAAAAATTATCGATCAAAGTTGCCGAGGGTGCAGTGGGTGAAATGATTCTCAACTATGAGGACGATGGTCAAGACAGCTACCTGCGTTACAGTGAAATCGAAATTGATGCTGAGCCTAGTTCGCATCTGACTATCTTCTTAGTTCAGCGTCTGGGTGAACATTCGCATAGTCGTTGTAAGATAAAGGTCAACTGTCAGGAGTTATCTGAAGTACGCATGATAATTGCCGATAGTGGTGCCGCTACTCATGGCTTGGATTTGCAATCAGATATGCAGGAACGATCTACTTTTGATTGTCAAGGAATTTATTTTGGCCGCAATCAAGAAAGATATGATTACAATTATAATTTGATTCATCACGGCATACTCTGTCAGAGTAATTTGTTGGTAAATGGTGCTCTCAAGGATTACGCTAAAAAAGTCTTCCGTGGTACCATTGATTTCCGCCGAGGATCCTCTGGATCATCAGGTTCTGAGAGTGAATATGTGACGATGTTAGACGATACTGTCAGCAATATCGCTATCCCGCTCTTGCTCTGTACCGAAGATAATGTTGAAGGTAACCACGCAGCTTCAGCAGGTCGTCTGGATCCCAATATGGTTTTCTATGTGATGAGCCGTGGTTTTTCACGTCATGAAGCCAACAAACTGATCATTGCATCACGCTTCACCAATGTTTTGGATTTATTGCCTAACAGCGAACTGAAAGATGCTGTCTTAGGTGATATTTTAAGTAAATTAGACGAAGCCTAGATTAAGGAGGGGAAAGATGCTCACTCAACAACAAGTCAGAGAGATTCGAGAGGATTTCCCCTATCTGCAGATACAGCAAGCAGGTAGGAGTTTAGTATATTTCGACAATGGAGCTACTACTCAAAAGCCGCAGCAAGTAATCGATAGAATAGCTGAGTATTATGCTTTCCAAAACGCTAATCCGCATCGAGGTGCCCATCTGCTAGCTGATGCTGCTACTCAAACCTACGAAGATGCTCGTATGCAGGTGGCACGTTTTATCCATGCCTACCGAGCCAAGGAGATCGTGTTCACTCGTAATGCCACTGAATCTCTCAATTTACTGGCTTATGCGATGGCGATGAACACTCTTCAGGCCGGTGATGAGATCTTGATCTCCATTCTCGAACATCATGCAAATATCCTGCCCTGGCAATATGTCTGTCAACAAACTGGGGCTAAGCTGAAGTATGTATACATCAATGAACGCAATGAACTAGTACCAGAAGATGTTTATGCAGCTATTACCGACAAGACGAAGATTTTGTCTCTGACGGCCTGCTCCAATGTAACTGGAACTCGTCCGGCATTGGCAGAGATTTTTGCTCATGCTAGCAGCAAGGGTATAGTCACTATTGCAGATCTCTCACAATTAGTTCCTCATTCTCATGTCGATGTACGTTCGCTCAACTGTGATTTCGCTGTTTTTTCAGCACATAAGATGTATGCTGCCATGGGGTTGGGAGTTTTGTGGGGCAAGTACGACAAATTAGATCAGATCAGACCTTTCTTGCTCGGTGGAGATATGATTGAGCATGTATGTGAACAGTCAGCTACCTTTATGCCGCCAGCTAGCCGCTTTGAAGCTGGTACAATGAATGTCGGAGCAGCAGCTTCTTTGACTGCAGCTATCGAATATATGCAATCTGTCGGTTTAGAAGAGATAGATGCGTACGAGCAACATCTGGTAAAATTCGCTACTGCTGAAGTTAAGAAAATTCCGTATCTCAAAACCTATGCTGTAGAAAGTGATGTAGTAGGAGCAGTACTACCTTTTACTATCGAAGGCGTACACTCTCACGATATCGCTAGTATATTGAACAGTTTTGGCATAGCCGTACGTTCAGGTCACCATTGTGCAGAGCCTCTACATCAACGTTGGGGCATCAATTCAACTTGTCGTGCTAGCTTTAGTTTCTATAATACAGAAGAAGAAGTTAACTATTTCTTGAGTAAGCTGCCAGAAGTTAGCAAAGTAATGGGTCTTAGCTGAGGTATATATGGATTTAGATGCTCTATATAAGCAATTAGTTCTGGAAGAGAGTAAAAATCCTGAACATCGTCATGAAATTCCCGATCACACTCATAGCGGTGAAGGGAAAAATCCTTCTTGTGGTGATGAATTATCTCTGCATCTAAAAGTAGAGAACGATGTGATCGCAGACTGTGCTTTCACGGGTGTTGGATGCGCCATCTCTCAAGCTTCAGCATCCATTATGTCGGGTCTTTTGATCGGTAAAACAACTGCAGAAGCCAAAAAGTTACTCAGATCATTTTTGCGTTTAATCCGCGAGGGTGAAGTAGACGCAAAAACCGAAGAAGAGCTTGGAGATGCCATGGCAATGCAGGACATATCCCACATGCCTGCACGCGTTAAGTGTGCAGTACTTGCATGGCACACAGCCCTGAATTTACTAGGTGAAGAAGATATCGATGATGCTATCGAAGACGAGATAGATTGATGGCTCGTATAATCAGTGGCAGATCACGTAACAGTAAAGTGGAAATGCCTCCGGGCAAACATACCAGGCCTACTGGTGAGAGAGTCAAGGAAGCAGTCTTTTCTAGCCTGCAGATGTTGATTGACGGTGCTAGATTTTTAGACCTGTATGCCGGTAGCGGACAGATGGGGCTTGAAGCTGCCAGTCGTGGAGCAGAAGTAGTCATGGTCGAAAGTGATGCCGTGGCTTTTCGCTATCTCAAGCAAAATGTTAGGCGTTCTGGTCTGGCAATAGAGACTTACCGCACCCGTGATCAAGTAGCGATCGCTAAGCTTTTAGAGCAGGGTAGAAGTTTTGACATCATCTATTGTGACCCACCTTGGGATGATCTAGAAAATACTATCTTACATCATTCAGTTCTGGAAAAATTGTCAGATTTGTTAGCAGAAGAAGGCATAATGTTGCTAGAAGCTAGGAGTAAAGATACAGAAGTCTTAGTGCCAGGGCTCAATCTAGATAGAAGAAATCAATACGGCAATACTACGATTTATTTTTATCGTAAACAACTTAGTTAAAAACTTGAGCTGCATACATGCTACCAGGCCGAGAAAAGTATATGTTTTAAGCTCTATAAAATTAAGTTGACAACGATATTGTCAAAAATATATAATGCGACTTGTGCTCAATTCCAAAAGGTTGGAGTGCAGCGCACAACGGGCGTGGTGGAATTAGCTTAGTTGGTTAAAGCGCCAGATTGTGGCTCTGGAGACCGTGGGTTCGAATCCCATATTCCACCCCACTTTCTGAAAGACACTGGGGTGTCGCCAAGCGGTAAGGCACCAGACTTTGACTCTGGCATGCGTAGGTTCGAATCCTGCCACCCCAGCCAATATGATCCGCTAGCTCAGTTGGTAGAGCATCTGACTTTTAATCAGGGGGTCTGGGGTTCGAATCCCCAGCGGATCACCAAAGTTCGGGCTTCACTGAAGCCTGAACTTTTTTGTTTTGTGCGTAATCTACAAAAATAATTGATATAGTTTATTATTTTTGTACTTGTAATCTAGATATAGAGTATTAAGATTATACGCAGAGGAGTTACCTTAATGATGAAAACTGTGATGAATCTTTATTTTCTACATGCTGTTCCAGGCTTAGATCTAGGCTTAATAGAGATCCCCGCAGTTGTTATCACTTCATGGTTATTGATGTCGATACTAGCTATTTTTTGTTTGGTATTGACTAGTAATCTTCAGATCGAAGCTAAGAATAAACGACAGGTTTTAGCCGAGACCATAGTGTTGGGACTGTTAAATTTTCTCACCTCTATTTTCGGCGAAGAAAAGCGTGCCAGACGCTATTTCCCACTGCTTGCTAGTTTCTTTATCTTCATAGTGATGTGTAATCTTTCTGGACTTATTCCGATGGTGGGAATATTGCCAGGTTTGCAATCTCCGACTACCAGTGTGAGTGTCACATTGGGATTGGCATTGGTTTCGTTCGGCTCCATGATCTTCTATGGTATCCGTACTAAAGGAGTCCGTGGATATCTCAAGGAGATGATAGAACCATCAATATTAATGTTGCCGCTAAATATACTAGATGAGATTGTCAAACCGTTGTCGCTGACCTTGCGTTTATATGGCAGCGTGTTTGCCGATGAGATGATTTTGGCGACAGTTAGTAATATGTTTCCGTACTTAGCACCATTACCATTCTATTTTATTTCGTTGTTTTTCGGCGTCTTGCAGGCGGGCGTATTTACGATTTTATCAGCAATTTATATCAGCACTGCTACCTTACATGGTGAAGATATTTAATTGAGAAAGAGGTATATATGAATCCAATTTGGGGAATTGCAGCAGCAATAGCTATTTCGGTGGCAACAATCGGTACAGGTATCGGTCAAGGTATTGCTGCGGGTAAAGCATTTGATGCTATTTCTAGACAACCTGAGAAGACTAACGATATCAGAACTCTATTGATTATGTCACTCGGTTTTATCGAGGCTCTGGCAATTTATGCACTTTTGATTTCGTTCTTGATTTTATCCCGCGCTGCATAAGGAGTAATCACTCATTATGATGGAATTAGATTTGAAGATTGTTATCTTCATTGTCATCAATTTTTTGATCGTGGTCTACATTTTACAGAGGTTTTTGCTCAAACCAGTTTTAAAGATCATCGATGCTCGTAAAAATAAATTGGAAGATGCACTTAAGCATGCTGAACAAGATCGAGTTGAAGCAAAGCGTCTGCTCGATGACACTAAGTATCAAACACATATGGAACAAGAGCGTCTGCGTGCTATGATCACTGCCAAAGATAAAGAGCTCAAGAACAAACAAGCTGAGGCGGTGGAACAATTGGAGAGTATCGCCATTAAGCAACGCCGTAAAGCACGTGAAGATCTCATGCTTGAACGTGATCGCAATCTGCGCACTCACCAAAAAGAAATAGTTGATTTATCTGCTAATATCGCCGAACGTTTGTTGAAGAGCAGTCAGAAAGAAACTATACAGCAGGAGCAGATAGATAATTTTTTAGACGAGCTCTCACATGCTGATGTACAAGCACATCCCGATAAATCTGAGGATGTGGTGGCTGCTACACAAGCTGAGACAGCTAAAGTTGAAGCTGCTGAAGGTGAATGATGAAATATCTAGGCAAACAGCTTGATTCTTCTGAAATTCAGCGTTTGATCGCTGATACTGATCAGAGCCGATCTCTAGTACGCTCTTCCTGTGAGCTCAGCGATCATCAGAAGTCACGTCTGCGTAAATTATTGGCAGAAAAATTTGATTTTCGCGGTGAACCAGAATACATCGTCGACAAGAGATTGATCGCAGGTATGCGTGTACGTATCGGAGACCTAATTGTCGATAATAGTTTTCGCCATAATTTAGAGGTACTACGTGAGCAATTGCGTGTGCTAGAACTCTCAAAAGAGAATAAAAGTGAACAAGAGAAGTGGGCGAATGTACAACTGAGTGACAGCGAAGAACAGATAGAATTATTGCCTACCTCAGATATCATCTCTGAATTAAATAAAATTATCGCCAGTTACGAGACACAGCTAGAATTCTTGCGTATCGGACATGTATTGACAGTTTCCGACGGTGTCGCCTTTGTCGACGGCTTGTCAGACTGCATGTACAACGAACTTGTTATATTCCCACATGGCATCTATGGAATGGTTATGAAGTTAGAGATGGACAGAGTAGGTGTTGTTATTATGGGCGACTATACTCGTGTCAGCCAGGGAGATGAAGTTGTACGTACAGGTAGACTTTTAGAAGTCCCAGTTGGTGATTCTCTGCTTGGACGTGTAGTCAATTCCATAGGTTATCCATTGGATGGACGTGGTGTCATAGAAACTAAGAATTTCCGTCCCATCGAACAACCTGCTCCCGAAATCATGCACCGCCAGCCTGTCACTAGGCCGCTCGCTACAGGTATTTTAGCTATCGACTCCATGGTGCCGATAGGCAAAGGACAGCGTGAATTGATCATCGGCGATCGTCAGACAGGTAAAACTTCTATCTGTATCGATGCGATTCTCAATCAAAAGGATAAGGACGTCATCTGTATCTATGTAGCTATAGGTCAGAAAGAAGCTAGCGTCCGCTCCATCGTACATAAGCTTGTTCAGACTGGTGCAATGTCTTACACCATAGTAGTCGCAGCGATGGCAGGTGACCCGACACCGATGCAATATATAGCGCCTTATACTGGTTGCTCTATAGGCGAGTATTTTATGCATCAAGGTAAGGATGTACTCATCGTCTATGATGATCTCAGCAAACAAGCTGTCGCCTATCGTGAGATCTCTTTGCTATTGCAGAGACCGCCTGGACGGGAAGCTTATCCAGGCGACGTTTTCTATTTGCATTCACGTCTTTTGGAGCGTGCAGCTCAATTGAGTGAAGAACGAGGTGGCGGATCTCTGACTGCTTTGCCCATCATCGAGACTCAGTACGGAGATGTTTCTGCTTACATACCGACCAATGTTATCTCCATTACTGATGGTCAGATCTTCTTGGAAGCAGATCTGTTCCATTC
>JAEWFX010000056.1 GCA_023388605.1 Bacillota bacterium | reverse complement strand
CAGATAATCTGAATATTACAGACGAGCAGGAGAGTAAAATACTGAGTGATAATGAGATGAATCTATCTGCTGATGATTCAGAAAATATTTTATCTACACTCCCCCTTACAGTCAGTACTTCTAAATCAACTGATCAAACGAACAGCGTTGAAACTACTACCTATTCGACACCCTTATCTTCAACTACATCGACAGTAGAAACCAATCTTACAACAGAACCGCAGGGGCATGAGGATACTATCTCTGCTGATAAAAATGGTTGGTACCAAGAAGATGGCAATTATTACTTTTATCGAGATGGCAACAAAGTACGAGGTTGGTTCACTGACGAAAACAACTATACCTACTATCTCGATGAGAACACAGGTGCAAGACATACCGGAGAATTCACCTCTAAAGATGGTTTGAATTATTATTTCGATAAAAAAACAGGAGTACGTCTTGAAAACAATTGGCGAGAAGAGGGTACAGCGCGTTATTTTTATCAGCGAGACGGTGTGCGTGCCGACCAAAAGTGGATACTATCACCTTCAGACAATAAATGGTATTACTTCAACAAAGATGGTGTAATGCAGATCAACCAATGGGTACGGAATAAGTACAACCCGCTGAAATGGTACTTTGTCGGTGAAGATGGAAGCATGTATGTCAATCGTTGGCTAAAGAGTCCGGGTGATCGTTGCTGGTACTATGTCGATTATGAAGGTGAGATGTTGACTTATCGCTGGATACAAAATAAGTATAATCCGCTGAAATGGTATTTCGTCGGCAAAGATGGCAGAATGTGCACTCGTTGGTTGCAGAGCCCTGGTGATCGCAAATGGTATTACTTAGCTGAGGACGATGGCGCTATGCTGAGATCAGCTTGGATTCTAAGTCCGTACAATCATCGTTGGTATTATGTAGGCGAAGATGGACGTATGTACAGTGATCGTTGGCTTGATTATAAGGAACGAGCTTACTATCTATTAGAATCTGGTGCTGCTTGTCAGAACGGAACCTATAATTTTGCTGGACGCAAATTAACCTTTGATAGCAATGGGGCACTTAGCAAGTCACAGGATATACGTTATGTTTTACAAGAGTCTATAGCTAAACTGAAGTCACAATATAATATCACCGCTTCGGTCAGCTACCGTAATCTAGATAGTGGTTTGAGATTTGATTTCAATGATCAGACTATGTATCCAGCAAGTATAATTAAAGCATTGGTAGCAGCTGCTTATCTAGATAATGTAGATAGAAATGTGATCAGTCGCAGTGCTAAAGCAGATAGAGATTTACGGACTATGATCACTATTAGCTCAAACGACGGTTATAACCGTATGTTGTCCTACATAGGCAATGGCAATTTTGAATTGGGTTGCCAAAGAGTCAATAGTTATATCGATAAGATAGGACTATCGAATAGTGAAATACACCATACCGTAATGCCCACCAGCGTAACCATGGCTAATGATGGTACTGATAAGAAAAATGCTTCTTCAGCCAGTGATATGGCAAATTTTATGGAGAAACTAGTCCGAGGTCAGATATTATCTCCTAAACATACAAAAGAATTGATGAATATACTCGCAGATCAAGTTTATGATGACAAATTGACTGGCAGTGTTCCTAAAAGTGTTAAGCACGGTAATAAGACTGGTTATGCAAATCAATCCGATGCAGATTATTCCAATGATGTATGTTATGTTTTGGAATCAAGAAATCGTTATGTAGCATCTGTGTTTCTAAAGGGACCTTATCGAAGATCTTCTTATTATTCAGATCTGATTAAATATCAATTCGGCGATAAGATCTACGCCTGTGCTCGTTAATTTAAATATAAAAAGCACTAGATTGCCTAGTGCTTTTTATTTATCTCTTCTGCTTTTTTATAAGAAAGGTGTGACGTAGTATTCTACCGAATTGTACTCAGGTATTTTATTGGAGATTGTACTGAAGTCAAAAGGAACTGTATCGCCTGCTTTGACATTAGAGATTATACCAGAGTCAGCAAAGACAATCTTGCCGCTTTCGTCACGGAGAACAGCACAAATTTGCAGACCATCTAATTTATGTTTATCGATCACTTCATAATCTTCAGGAACTTTGACAGTGCCGACAAAATTCATTAAACCGAGGTCGTCAACACTTATTGCAAATCGAATCTTTTTCGGTTTTAGCAGTGGGTAATATAAATAGAACAAGGTTTTTCTTGTATAATGATACAGATTTAAGGCTAGGAGTTGCAGAGTGCCGAGTACAAGTACTATTTTTATTTTCCTGATCTTACCTGTATTTTTGATCGTCTATCACACTGTATTGATGTTGGAGCGTCGTTTTGACAGCAAATTTAGTCTAGGAAAATACCTAGTGTTGGCTCTAAATCTTCTTATCTTCAGTGTCGGTGATGCTAAGAGGATCAAGTTTATTCTCTTATATGCCTTATTGATCTATGTAGGGGGGATATTGATAAAGGTCGTCAAATATCCACTCCTCAAAAAGTCGGTGCTCTTTGTAGGTGTCTCTCTGGTTTTAGCTGTATTGGTTTTACATGTGGGCATCTCGGCTGAAACTGTTAAAACTTGGGTGACTTTTAATCTGATCGCTCGGATTAAAGCAGTTGAATTCTTGGGTGTATCCTTCATAAGTTTTACAGCTATATCTTATTTAGTAGATGTCAGCAAAGGCCAACCGGCAGGTTCTTTTGCTGATTTTTTTGTGTATCTATTGTTCTTCCCTAAAGTGTTTTCAGGTCCCATCGTACTGTGGCGAGATTTTGAATTAGCTCAAGGCCAAAAGCCTGTTCAAGATTTAGATCTGTTTATCTCAGGAATCGATCGATTTGTGATCGGTTTAGCAAAGAAAGTTATTATAGCTGATGCTTACGGTGAAATGTTTCGCTACATGAATGAGAATATAGATATGGGTACCGCCTATCTAATAGTGATTTATTTCGGCGTACAAATCTATGTAGACTTTTCAGCGTATTCAGATATGGCAATCGGTCTGGGTAGGATGTGTGGATATCAGATCGCCGAAAACTTTCGACTGCCTTATCAGGCTACCTCATTGGCAGATTTTTGGAGGCGTTGGCATATCTCCCTTGGTGCTTGGTTCCGTAATTATGTATATTTCCCTTTAGGTGGTAGTCGTAGAGGTAAGATACGTACAATTATCAATGTAGCAGTGGTATTTTTTCTAACTGGTATCTGGCACGGTGTCGGCATCGGTTACTTGCTCTGGGGCATGATGCATGGCCTCGGTGTCATCTTTGATCGCTTCGCTTTTATGCAACGCGTGCCGCAATTTATTCGTCGAGTTCTGACTTTGCTGGTTGTTTTCTTAGGCTGGATGTTTTTCTTCTTCGGAGACTTTGATCATACGATGGCTTTCTTGCCCAAACTGATCGGACACTACGATCGTGCAGCAGTTCTGGCAACTTATCATCTGTATTTATCACCCAAACTAGTAACTCTGACAATCGGCTCATTGCTATGCTCTCTATTCTATAAACAAGAATGGACAGAATACGGACGCAAATTGATCGAACGTAAGCAGGCTATCTATGTTGTTTATCAGTTAGGCATCTTAGTCTTGGCGATTGTCGCCTGCATGTTTCTCGTCAACCAGTCCTATCAACCATTCCTGTATTTTCAGTATTGATGAGGTAAGATATGAAGAATTTTAAGCGATGTTTTGCTCTGCTTTTTGTGATTATCTTACTGCTGCCAATTATTAAGCTGAAGACGCAATCGAATTTGATCTCTTCACTTGATAATACTTACTATCCTGAGCGTCCGCACCTCTCGGAGTATTCTAGTCTGTCGGAATATGGCGGTGCATGGATTCAATACATCGATAAACGTTTGGGCTTCCGTGAGCAGATGATCACAGGTTATCAAGTCGTCCATGACGTGGTCTGGAATGAATTGGTACACCCCAGCTATGTCTATGGCAAGCACGGTGAAGTCTTTGGTTGGAGTAGTCGTTACAACTACAATCAGGATTATCGGTATGAGAAATTTCACCATGATTTTGTCCAGGCAGTCTTGAAGATGAAGCAATACTGTGATGAGCGTGGTATTTATTTCATTTTTTTGATGGAACCATCCAAGGATCGTGTGCTGTACGACCACCTACCGCATGGTGGCACGATGAAGATGTCCTATGCGGAGGATATTGTCACCAATCTACAGAGTTTAGGTGTACCTTGCATCGATAATTTCGATATTTTACGTCAGAAATTTTTAGCTGGTGAAACGGTCTTTAACCATCAGTACGATGTCTATCACTGGAATTATCTGGGAGCTTATTATGGTGTCAACAACCTACTGTCGACTATCAAGCAAGAGTATCCTGATCAACATATAAATACTCCGGAGGAGTTCACCAGAGAGAAGGAAACTGCTCGTACTCTGCCACTATCTAATTTTGTTATCAATGAAGATGTGCCCGTCTGGACATCTCAAGCCTTGCTTGAAGACGATAGTGACCTATATGAGGATGGACTACATCTCGACTCCCAAAATAATAAGTTCATTAGTTTATATAATCACCAATTAGCAGAGGAGCAAGGCAGTAGTGCTACTAAAGCTCTATTTTTCCAAGGTAGTTATCTGTTCAGCGATGATCGTTATATCTTGCCTGCCAATGCTTTTGCAGACTATACGGCCGTACATGCCTATCAAAATATCTTAGATTTCAGTTACTATATAGATGTTTTTAAGCCTGATATAGTTGTGTTTGAACAAGCTGATTACGCTCTGAGTGACCGATATTTCGATCCAGAGAGACTAGCTGATTTTTCCTTGCCGACCAGTAACTCTAAACAAATAGAAAACCTAGAAACTGAATCTGCAGATAAGTATGACAAGCCGCTAGCTGAATTGATAAATGCTCCTAAGTTAGCGACAGTGAAACTGACGGGTCTGCCTGAGAACACTACAGAATTATATCTGGAGTTAGATGGCAAACAATTGACCTTCACTGCTGATTATAAAAACTATGCCTTGTGTGGGATCAGGTTGGATAATCGAAGTTTGAAAAGTATAGAGAGTGGTGTAGTTGTTGCTGTTATAGATGGCAAGGCAGTGAAATGGAATCTACAAGAACTCTTGGCAGATTGATGGATTATTCGTAAATAAAAGGTCTACCATGAGGTAGACCTTTTTTATCTAAAGTTTTAACTGACTAGCTTTCTTTTTTGTAGCGGTAGATACCTATTACAGTTGCGATAAATAATAACCCTATAGCACAGAAAACAGCTATATCATTCTCGCCAGTCTTAGGTAGAGAACCCTTCTTTGAAGTCTGACTAGGCGTACTAGATACTGTGGGTTGAGTGCTAGGAGCAGTGGTCGACGTAGTGGTTGTCAGAACTGTAGGTTTACTATTTGTAGCAGTGGTCGATGTGGTGGTTGTTGTCGGTGTAGTGGTGGCATTAGTGCTAGTGGTAGCACTAGTACTAGTGGTGGATACGCTAGTCGTTGTTCCGTTGGTGGTTGAGCTAGTAGTTGTGGTCTCAGAGCTGGGTGGAGTTTTACGGTTTGTCACTGCAACTACCATGGGCTCATCACTCTCTTCGGTATTAGGCTCGACGGTGATTTTTATATCTGAAGCTTTGTCGTAGCCAGCAGGAGCAGCCGTTTCTTGTAGCAGATAGTTGCCAGGGAAGAGGTAGGTATCTTCGCCCACCGTGAGGATATTCTTTTCGAGGCTGATGTCAGCATTTGTTGCCTTGACCAAGTCAGCTAGATCACTGTAGTTCATATCGCTTTTAGAGAGGGCAATTTTGCCGTTTTCATCGCTGACTAAACCATCTTTGACCAAGACAGGATCTGCTCCTTCAGCAGGTATATAGAACAAGGAGAATTTAGCACCTGCAAGAGCTGTGCCGTTATCAGCATCAGTTTTCGAGATGGTGATATTGCGAGGTACGGGTCGATAGGTGAGGTAGTAATGTTTTCTAGTTTTTAGCTCGCCATCGACATATCCCAAGGTGTTGTACCAGTTGCCGCGGTTAAAGAGATCAACTCTACCGTCTTCTAAATAAATGGGTTTGTCGACATCATTATCTGTATAGACATATCCCTTGATAGTTTTCTTTTCGAGATCGCTCAGCTTGAACTTATCGCTGCCGTCGACATTGGTGAGAGCATAGTGAGCACGTAGTACACCGACCTTTTTAATATCATCTGGTCCTTCGATCTCTTCTGGCTTAACTAGGCTGTACTTAGTATCCCAAGCATAACCGTTGTCGTTGTAGAAGAAGGCGCCGGTACTGATTTGACTTTCGGCTATCTCGCTCAGGTCGAGTGGAGTAAAAGCTTCATTAGAAAAAATGTCAGAGTGCTCGTGGCTGCGCTCAGGTAATGGACTGGTGATAGCCATATTATGAGCACGACGATAAGTAAAATCATCGACATAGTGAAATAGTGTATCAGCGTAACGATGTGCTTCGAAGAAGCCGCGAGCCGTTCCGGCTGGAGATGCGCTCGAAGTGTATTTGAGGCCAGCACGAGTAAAGATATGTGCTAGATCGTTGGGAGTATCGAAAGTGAAGGTGGTAAGTAGATATTGAGTAGCAGTCAAATTGTGGAAAGCTATGGCGATATCAGTAGCACTACCGTTATCTATCTCAAAAGCATCAGTGTAAGGCTTGCCGTTCCACTCCATACTGCGATTTTCCATCTCAACGTGTTCGGTCAAATTTAATGAGGTTTCACCTTCAGGTACATAGTTCGCATAGATACCACCAGCAGAGAAAGCCCAATAATTAGTGCGGCTGGCAAAAGGCCACAGATCAGGCTTAATAAACTGATAAATCTCTAGTTTAGTGACGTTTGATGGCATGGTGATATCGAGGCTGCGATCCTTGACCAATTTGAATTTCTCTTTACCTTCATCATCTAGATAGAAAAGACGATAGACGAGTGTCAGAGGTTTATCTAGTGTGGCGACCTCAGAATCGGTCATGATCATAGGATAAGGATTGTCCACTGATTTGTTACCAGGCTGAATCTTGACGTTTTTATTGTTCTGAATATCACCGATGATGACATCGTTTTCTGTGCTAGCAGGAGGATTGTCCTCATTTAAGGTGTCGGTGCCTGCTTTGTCCGCAGTAACGGTGTCAGCTGCTTCGTCGCTGGAGCGAGGAGTATCTGACGGTGTCTCAGCATTGTCGACAGTGATCTCATCTACTGAATTCTCCTCAGCATCGACGGTTTCTTTATCACTGACTGCAGCTTCATCGTCGCTAGAATTTTCATTTACGACTGTATCTGGGTCTTGTCCATAGACGTTTCTTGTAGTCAGAACAATTCCGGATACAAGACTTAACAATAGACAGGTGACCAAGAAGTAGCTCAGCCATCTGCGTGTGCGTTGCTGATTATTTTTTACTTGCATTTCCATTAACCCCTAAGACATAAGTATACTCTTATTATATTTAATTCAATATTTTTTCAATACCATATAGAAAGTCCGCCGAATTATTTCGACGGACTCGTGTTGGTTATGTTTCGGTCAATACCGAACTATTATTTTTTATAGCTAGTAATTATTCTTGTACGACAGTGCCTTCAACTTTTTTCGAGCCGACATAGCCAGCAAAAGCGGTCAAGACCATGCCTAAGAGCAGACCGATGAAGAGGAGGATGGAAGCAGTAGAGACGGTGTTGCTTGCGCTCTCAGCGTACTCACGAGCTTGATCCACAGTCTGATTGAGGGTTTCTTGTGCTTGTTTTTGAGCTTCGGCTAAGGCTTTTTTGCCGTTCTCGATTTGTACTTTTGCTTCTTCAGCAGCTTTGTTGATCTGGGTGTGCAGATTTTCGACAGCTTGATCAGCTTCCTCTTGTGAGAGTTCAGTGTTCTTAGCTACGGCTGATTTCAGAGCTTCTTTATCGGCAGATTTAGCGATGTTGTCGACACGAGCAGTCAGTGATTGACCTAATTCGTCGAGGATGCTTTCTGCGTTGCCAGGATTGACAGCGATGTCCTTAGCAGCTTGAACTAATTCTTCGCGAGCACTCTTCATCTGACCATCGATATACTCAGGTTGTAATTCGGGAGTATCGGTATCGCGCAGGATATCTTGCATCTGAGCTTTTAATTCAGTGGTATCGACATCGCCGATCTGTTGAGATATTTCATCTCCCAGAGAAGACAGACCTTCTGAGGCAACTTCAGCGACTTTGGAGGTTACGTTGCCAGCAGCTTTACCGACGAAGCCGATAGTACCGCCGACCACACGTCCGAGAGCACCAACTGCGCTGAACAGAGTAGAAGTGATCATGACGAAGAGAAGGATCATCGAGAGTGACCAGGTCAGGAAACCGTGTAACATACCAGTTTTGCGAGCTGCTAAACCTGAGACAAAACCACCAGCAAACAGTGAAACAATCAAGGTGATGACAGTCCAGATGACGACACCAGTACCCACACCACTAAGAGGGTTGTCAGAGGTCGGGGACAAGACACCAAAACCGATGGCAGAAGTGATCAGTGAGAACATCATAAATACGGCGAAGAAAGTAACTACGCCAGCGATCACTGCGCCCCAAGATAAGTTGCAACCAGCTTCGGTCACGAAATGACGTTGCCAAAAAGAATTTTTTGTTTTGTTCATATTTAATCTCCTTTGTATTTCCCAACACTTTTATCGCCTTTGCATCAGTCCTCAAATTTGTTTGACTTCTGGTCGATTAATATCCGAGTGCTAATCAAAAGCAAATGCGAAAAGTTGAGCGCTTCAACGTTAGACAATGTACAATTTGTCAACTAAACTTGTGAAATCAGCATAACTTGCGTTACAAAAAACAAAATCTTATTAATATATGGTTCATAAAAATCTAAATAAAAAACTAAAAAATGAGATTTGGATCACAGTTAATGTTTTCTGGTGGGTATATTATTAGCACTGAAATTGCTTGCGGGCTTTTTTTATTCTTTTATATTGACCGCGGTAAAGATGTTAGAATATGATGTAAGTTAGTAATTTACTTACATCTTAGACCAATAACAAATGTTATTCTCCAAGTAAGAATTTCGGAGATAAGTTAGACAAAAATTGTAAGGAGAGTGCAATGTCTAAAGAGAAAAAATTCGTCACGATGGACGGTAATATGGCAGCTGCATACACTTCGTATGCATTCTCAGAAGTTGCCGGTATTTACCCTATTACACCATCATCACCCATGGCCGACTATGTCGATAAGTGGTCTCAAGAAGGCCGCAAGAATATTTTCGGTCAAACTGTTAATGTTATCGAGATGCAATCAGAAGCTGGTGCAGCTGGTGTAGTCCACGGTTCATTGAATACTGGTGCTCTAACTACTACCTATACTGCTTCACAGGGTCTGCTCTTGATGATCCCCAACATGTATAAAATCGCCGGTGAGTTACTGCCCTGCGTCTTCCACGTCTCAGCACGTGCTATCGCTTCGCACGCCCTGTCGATTTTCGGCGATCACTCAGACGTCATGGCTTGCCGTCAAACTGGTTTTGCTATGCTCGCGTCTTCAAGCGTTCAAGAAGCTCATGACATCGCTGCTGTAGCTCATTTATCCACCATTAAAGGTCGTGTGCCTTTCGTACATTTCTTCGATGGTTTCAGAACTTCACATGAGATCTCAAAGATCGAATTGCTCGATTATGATGAGATCAAAGATTTGGTAGATATGGATGCAGTCAATGCTTTCCGTAAGCGTGGTCTGTCTCCCAATGCTCCCGTGTTGCGTGGTTCTGCTCAGAATCCCGACATCTTCTTCCAGTCACGCGAAGCCTCCAACCCTTACTATGTCAACATCGTCGGTGTAGTCGAGGAGTACATGGCAGAGGTCAGCAAGATCACTGGTCGTGACTATCGTCTCTTCAATTACTACGGTGCTGAAGATGCAGAAGAAGTCATCATCTGCATGGGTTCTGTGGTCGATACCTGTAAGGAAACTGTCGATTACTTGAACAAAAAAGGTCGTAAAGTCGGTGTGTTGAATGTCCACCTCTATCGTCCTTTCTCCATCGAACATTTCCTGACCGCTATGCCGAAGTCAGTCAAGAAGATCGCAGTGCTCGATCGCACCAAAGAATCTGGTGCTGCAGGTGAGCCTCTATACTTAGATGTAGTCAACGCTTACAAAAACGTTGAGAATGCTCCCGTCATCGTCGGTGGACGCTATGGTCTAGGTTCAAAGGACACTACTCCTGATCAGATCAACGCTGTCTACAAACACTTGCAAGCCGAGAATCCTCGCCATGATTTCACCATCGGTATCGTCGACGATTTAACTCATCTGTCATTGCCGATCGATGAGACCATCGACGTAGCTGATGAGAAGACCATCGCTGCTCGTTTCTGGGGTTTGGGTTCAGACGGTACTGTCGGTGCTAACAAGAACTCGATCAAGATCATCGGTGACCATACTCCGATGTATGCTCAAGCATACTTCTCATATGACTCCAAGAAATCTGGTGGTGTCACCATCTCAGATTTGCGTTTCGGTCATTCACCGATCAGATCTCCATATTTAGTAGATAAGGCCAATTTCATCGCCTGCCACAACCAGAGTTATGTAGACAAGTACGATATGCTCAGTCCTCTGCGTAAAGGCGGTAGCTTCCTGCTGAATACTCAGTGGAATGATCAGGAATTAGACGAGAATTTACCTGGTCAGATGAAGCGCTTCATCGCTGAGAACGACATCAATTTCTATACCATCAACGCTGTCGATACAGCCTTCGAAATCGGATTAGGCTCTCGTATCAATACTATTTGCCAAGCTGCCTTCTTCAAGATCGCTCAGGTAATCCCTGTAGAAGAAGCTGTCAAATATATGAAAGAGCAGATCGTTAAATCCTACGGCGCCAAGGGTGAAGACATCGTCAAGATGAACTACGCAGCCGTCGATGCTGGTATCGAAAAAGTTCATAAGGTGGAAGTGCCTGAGAGCTGGAAGCATGCAGAAGACACTAAATTACCTGTGCGTGAAGCCACGGAGTTCGTCAACAACGTCGTCGATGTCATGAACGCTATGAAGGGTGACACTCTTCCCGTATCAGCCTTCGCAGATCGTGCTGACGGTACTCTACCTCAAGGTACAACCGCTTATGAAAAACGTGGTATAGCGGTCAATGTACCTGCCTGGCAAGCTGACAAATGTATTCAATGTAACCAATGTTCATTTGTCTGTCCTCACGCTGTTATCAGACCTTTCTTGCTCAACGAAGAAGAAGCAGCCAATGCTCCAGAAGGCTTCGTGACCAAAGAAGGTACTAAACCCTACAATCAATACCAATATCGCATCCAGATCTCAGCTCTCGACTGTACTGGTTGTGGATCTTGTGCCAATGTCTGTCCTGCTCCTGGCAAAGCTCTGTTGATGGAGCCCATCGCCGATCATATGGACGAAGTAGACAACTGGGAATATGCACTGACCTTGAGCAAAAAAGAGAATCCGATGAACAAGAATACCGTCAAGGGTTCACAGTTCGAAGAACCTCTGTTCCAATTCTCCGGTGCTTGTGCTGGTTGTGGTGAGACTCCTTATGTCAAGCTGATCACTCAGTTGTTCGGCGATCGCATGCAGATCTCCAACGCTACTGGTTGCTCATCTATCTACGGTGGCTCATCACCTTCAACTCCGTATACCACTGATGCTGAGGGTCATGGTCCTACCTGGGCAAACTCCTTGTTCGAAGATGCTGCTGAACACGGTTTAGGTATGCACTTAGGTGCTAAGCAAATCCGCTCTCGTGCCACTGCTAAACTCAATCAGCTCGCAGAATTAGTTCCTAACTCAGCAGTCACCGAAGCATTGCAACCTTGGTTAGCTGAATATGAAAAAGGTGAGAACCAACGTAAGCTGACCGATAATCTGATCAGTGCTCTAGAAAGTTTCGAAGGTGATGCTGAAGCTAAGAAATTAGTCGACGACATCTTAGAGCTCAAAGACTATCTGATGAAGCGTTCATCTTGGATCTTCGGTGGTGACGGTTGGGCTTACGATATCGGTTATGGTGGTCTCGACCACGTACTAGCAACTGGTGAAGACATCAATGTCTTAGTCCTCGACACTGAGGTATATTCCAATACTGGTGGTCAATCATCGAAGTCAACTCCAATCGGTGCTATCGCTCAGTTCGCTGCCGGTGGTAAGGCTATCAAGAAGAAAGACCTCGGTGCCATGGCCATGACATATGGATATGTCTATGTTGCTCAGATCGCCATGGGTGCTAACCAAGCTCATGCTCTCAAGACCATCGCTGAAGCAGAAGCCTGGCCCGGTCCTTCACTGGTCATCGCCTATGCACCTTGTATCTCACATGGTATCAAAGGCGGATTGACTGTTTCACAGACCCGTGAGAAAGACGCAGTTGAATGTGGTTACTGGCATCTTTACAACTACAATCCTGCTCTCAAAGAAAAGGGTAAGAATCCCTTCAAACTCACTTCTAAAGAGCCGAAACGTCCTTACAAAGAGTTTGTCGAAAAAGAGGTTCGTTATTCTGCTCTGTTGCGTAAGTATCCTCAAGAGAAGGTCGATATGATTTTCGAAGCAGCCGCTAAAGCAGCTGATGAGAGATATCACAACTATCTGCGTATGCAGGCAGCTGAATATTAATCTTTGAGATTTGCTACAAAATTAAAAGAGCCATCCGATCGGGTGGCTCTTTTCTTATTTAAAAAGGATCACCCATCGGTGATCCTTAATTCAAACTTGTTATCTTTAGAGACCCATATCAGCGACAATCTTATCGGCTAGATCGCTGAGTATTTCTAATTGATGGCTGTGGATGGTACTCGTCATAGTTGCTGTAGCGATGATATCTAGATTATTACCTTTGGCGAGAATTTCTTCAGCTATTTTCTGAGCACGTCCTCCCCAACTACGATTTTCTAAAATTGCGATTTTTCGGTTGCTGTAGTTCAGGCCAATAAGATCACGCAAGAGAGCATCCATCTGAGGAAATAATTCTGTATTGTAAGTAGGGCAGCCGAATACAGCGTGCGAATAACGGAATAGATCAGATACTACAAAAGAACGATCCAGTTCGGAAATATCGTAAAGTTCAATATTCGGTACACCTCGATCTGCTAAGAAGTTAGCTAGATATTCCATAGCTTCCATAGTGTTGTTGTACATGGATCCGCAGGCAAGGGTGACACCGACTTCTTCGGGTTTATAGTTCGACCAGGTATTGTAGAGATCCATGATCATCTTAACATCTTCTTTGCGGCGGAAGATCAAGCCGTGCAGAGGCAACAGCATTTCAATATCAAATCCTGCTTTTTCTAGCTTTTTGAATAATTTTTGGACGTGAGGGCCCTGTTTGCCGACAATATTAAAATAATAGCGTCGTGCTTCATTTAACCAGTCACGTTCATAGTTGACCTGATCTACATATAGATGACCGTTTTGGGCTTTAAAGGAGCCGAATGCATCTGCAGTGTAGAGAGCTTTGTCGTAGTGATCATAGGTCATCATCACTTCGGGCCAATGCACATTGGGTGCGAGAATAAACTCTAAAGTGTGCTTATTAAGCTCTATTTTGAGACCGTCTTTAGCAACTATGGCGCGATCTGTATAATCAACATCGTAGAATTGTTTCATCAATTTCAATCCTGGTTGAGTGATGATCATCTTAGTTTCAGGATGTTGACGCATAATGCTATTGATAGTAGAGCAGTGATCAGGCTCAACGTGCTGTACGACGAAGTAATCTAGGGGACGACCGTCCAGAGCTTGAGCGACGTCGCGGTCATAGCGTTCAGCGATAGATTGATCTACACCATCCATCAGACAGGTTTTGTCACCATCGATTATCAGGTAGGAATTGTAAGAAATACCCCAGGGGAGTAAGAACATATTCTCAAAGCGAGCCGTGCGACGATCGCAGGCACCGACGTAGATTACATCCTTGTTGACATTACGGTAAAAATTCATTGAAGCCTCCAAAGTATATATGTAAATTGTTTCTAAAATACCATATGCATTTTAGCACAAGCTATCAGTACGGGGAGGAACGAATTATAATTCATAAAAGAGGTGAAAAATGCAGTGGATAGAATTTAATTTTTTCACAGAGCACGGACAAGCAGAATTACTGACATTTATGTTGAGTGGTCTGGGTGCAGAAGGTGTGACCAGTGTCGATCGCGAGGAATTTGCCGAAATATTTACCGAACCTTTGACTGATGATGTGATGGTGCGCGACTTTCTTTCAGATCTATCTGAACGTGTAGAAGTGACGGCTTATTTTGCGGCACAAGTGGGTGAGCTCAGCGATGATCTGCCGGTGAGAATCAACCGTGAGATGCTCTATTCTGAGGTGATCTATGATGATGTACCCAAAAAATGGGTTCGTCTCGGCGAATTTAAACAGATACTCACTGAACAATTGCAGGCGCTGCCAGCTTGTGAACTGCGTGAGATAAAAGCGGTGATCGAAGAAGACTGGGCAGACAATTGGAAACAGTATTATGAGATCAACCATCTGACTGACCGCTTAGTTATTTGTCCGAGCTGGTTGGAATATACCCCCAGTGACCAAGAAGTTGTGATCGACCTCGATCCCGGCAGCGCGTTCGGAACTGGTACTCATGAGACGACTGCTCTATGTCTCAAGTTCATCGATGCCTTCGACTTGAATAATTTTTCTGAAGTTTTAGATTTGGGTACCGGCAGTGGCATCCTAGCTATCGCTATGGCAAAACTAGCAAAACGAGCAGAAGTTGATCTCCTTATCGAAGCGGTGGATGTCGATGAGAGAGCTACACAGGTAGCTATTGAAAATTGTCAGAAAAATCAGGTGGAAATCGATTGTTATACCGCTACTTTAGACAAAACAAAACGAGAAAAATATGATCTCATAACGGCCAATTTGGTAGCTGATATCATCGTCGCTACAGCGTCTGAATTCAAGCGAAAATTAGCAAAAGATGGGCGTTTGTTGGTCTCGGGCATCATCGACAGTAAACGCCGTCAGGTAATCGATAGACTCACTGAAGTAGGATTTGTGCTCGAGGAGGAAGAGTCAGCTAAAGATTGGTATGCTATGATTTTTAAACATGGGCAAGATAATCAAATCAAATAGTAAATACAAGGGTAAATTAATCACTTTAGAAGGTATTGACGGCAGTGGCAAGAGTACTCAGATAGCGGCTCTCGCTGCGAAATTGTCAGCTGAACACGAGGTGTTGTGTCTGCGTGAGCCGGGTGGCAGCACAATAGGCGAACAGATCCGTCAGGTGATACTTTCGACTAAGAATCTCGGCATGAATGAGTTGACAGAGCTTTTGCTCTTCGAAGCTGCTCGTGTCCAAATGATGCAGGAGAAAATAATTCCAGCTCTAGAGCAAGGCCAGTTGATTATCTGTGATCGCTTCACAGATTCGACTACGGCCTACCAAGCTTTTGGCAGAAATATCGACCAGGTGCTGGTGGAGCAGCTCAATTCGATTGCGACTGGTGGTTGCAAGCCCGATCTGACAATTTTATTGGATATCTCTGTAGAAGAAGCGGCAACTCGTATGGCAGGGCGTGGTGAAGCGAATCGCTTAGATCGAGAGAAGGCGAATTTCATGCAAGCGGTGCGCGATGGCTATCTCAGTCTAGCTGCTGCTGAACCAGAACGCTTCGTAGTGATCGATGCCAGCCAGAATTCAAAGCTTATCGCGGAGCAGATCGGTGATGCAGTGGAAAAATTGCTTGGCAATAGTTAACAGGCAGCGCACAAAAATGTAATAATATATATAATTATTCGCTTTATAAGGTGGCTTATGAAATTAGTATATGCAATCATTAATGACGAAGATAGTCCGCACTTGATGTCAGCTCTGAACCAAGCAGGTTTCAGTGTGACTAAATTGAATTCGACAGGTGGTTTTTTGCGTTCAGGCAACACCACTCTGATGATCGTAATTCAATCTGAACAGATGGATGAACTACTCAAATTGATCCGCAAATATTCTTCCAGTCGCAAGGTGGCAGTCAACGCCAATGTCAACACTGGTGGTATGGGCGGTTCGTTCATCCCTTATCCTGTAGAAGTTCAGGTCGGCGGTGCTACTGTTTTCAGTGTAAACGTCGAGAGTTTTGAAAAGATTTGATCTATAATCTTTCGTCGATCTGCGGTCAAGTTCAGCTTAAACAACAGCTGATTAATTTATGGCGTAATCAGGCTCATGCCGTGTTGATCACTGGCGAAATAGGTAGTGGTCGTAAATTGGCGGGCAGGGTTTTGGCCTCTGCTTATCTCTGTCAAAAGATCGGTGATGTAGGTAGTTGTGGTGAGTGCAAAGCTTGCAGGTTGTTTGCTGAAGGCAATCATCCTGACTACAGAGAAGTTCTGTCTGATGACGGGAAACGGATAAAGATCAAGCGACTGCGTGAAGAAGTTATAGCTGAACTAGTAGTCAAACCACAGATGACGGACTGCAAAGTCTATCTGATCGACTTAGCGCATATAGATGAAGCGGCACAGAACGTATTGTTGAAATCTTTGGAAGAACCGCCTGCTTTTGTGCGTTTTATATTGATCGTCGACCATTTGAGGCAGGTGTTACCCACAGTGATTTCACGCTGTAAAGTATTGCGCACCAGTCCATTGTCATCCGTGGAGATGGACGAAGCGTTGCATCGCTACCTCGCTGACCCCATCAGCCGAGAGCAGGCGAATTTTTTGTATCAATATGCAGGCGGCAATGTCGGGCGTGCCCTAGATATCTACAGAGATGATGTCTTTATGAGTCTGCGTGCTGCTGCTTGTAGTTGGTTTGGTAAATTAGCCAGTGCTAGTAAGTCGGAGCTATTGATCGACGGTTATAAGTTTTTTGCTGATGAGCGCAATAATTTAGATGTGATTTTGAATATATGGCAGAGCATGTGGCGTGATCTCGCCCTGGTTAAAGCAGATCAGGTTCGCCTAGTGATAAATCAAGATCAAGTGCCGCTTTTGCAAGCTATGTTGGCAGACAAAGATATAGATGAGAATGCGCTCACAAATATTTTAAATAAAGAATTTCAAGTACTGAAGGATCTGCGACGTCAATTGCAAGTCAATGTGACTTACGAACACGCGATTTCTAGCTTTTTGTTGCAGTCACAGCGACTTGTGCAGAATAGGAAATAATATGGTTTTGTTAATAGGTGTCAGATTACACGGGAAGGGCAAGAGTTTTCATTTTGACCCTCTCGATCTACCGTTGAAAAAAGGAGATTTTGTAATTGTCGAGACGGTGCAAGGTATGGAGTTCGGCGTCTGTTCAGGTGATATACAAGAAGTTGAAGAAGAGCAGATAAGCTATGAATTAAAACCTATCTTGCGTCTGGCGACGGATGAAGATATCAAGCATTTTGAGGACAATCAACTGCTAGAAGCAGAAGCTTTCAGTATCTGTGTATCTAAGATCAAAGAGTTGAATTTAGATATGAACCTGGTAGATGTTGAGTATATGTTCGACAACAAGCGCGTGATCTTCTATTTCACTGCTGAGGGCAGAGTAGATTTCCGTCAATTGGTCAAAGATCTGGCAGCTGTTTTTCATACTCGTATCGAATTGCGGCAAATCGGCGTACGCGACGAAGCTCGCCTCTTAGGCGGCATAGGTTCTTGTGGGCGGGAGCTGTGTTGTCGTACCTTTCTACGTAATTTTGTGCCAGTATCGATCAAGATGGTCAAAGAGCAGAATCTTTCTATGAATCCAGCGAAAATATCTGGTCAATGCGGCCGCTTGCTCTGCTGTCTAAACTATGAACAAGAGGCTTATGTAGATGCTAGAAAACGTGTTCCTAACGTAGGCACACTAGTAGATACACCTTTAGGATCAGGTGTCATAGACAGTCAAAATCTGTTAAAAGAACAAGTCCGTGTCAAAATAAAGAATAACGATAATTTTGAATTTCACAATTTTACTGTGACAGAGATCAAAGTGTTAGAAAAGAGCTGTTGTTGTGCTAAGAAGAAAAATCAGAGTCAGAGCTCAGTATCTGAGAGAATGGCTGAGTTAAAACAGCAGCTGCATTCAGATGAGAGAGAAGACGCCCAGGCTGACTAAGAACATTATCAAGCCAGCGACGATCACTCCTGCCATACAGGCGAAGACACTTTTTCGAAAATCAAAACCTAAGATGCTAGCACCGAGTGTGCCGGTCCAGGCTCCTGTGCCGGGTAGAGGGATGGCGACGAATAGAAATAATGCCCAGAAAACGCTGCCGCCTGCCTTACTCTGCAACTTGTCGCCGGCTCTTTTTCCGCGTTGGAGAAAAAAACTAAAAATCGGCCCGATCAGAGCTTTATCTTGTCCCCATACAAGCACACGATGAGCGAATAGATAGATAAAGGGTACGGGTAAGATATTGCCTAGCAAAGCGATAGGCAGAGCGATCGTAAAGGGTATACCGATGTGTTGAGCATAGGGTACAGCACCGCGGATCTCGATCAGTGGTAACATCGCTATCAGGAATATCTTGATTAATTTCTCGAACATTTTATCCTCCAACTTGCATGTGCAATAATAGAGGATATCGAAGCAAAAATAAACTGAACAGCAGAGAAAGAGGCGTTTATGGCAGAAAAAAAGCTCAAAAAAGTCAAGATCAACCACCTGTACGATTATCGCTTTATCAATATGTTTTCCGAAGATAATGACGGCAAACAAGCGCTTATACAAGTCAAGCAAGCAGATAAGGCAGAGAATAAATATTTCGCCGATCTGTGGTTGCTCAGAGATCACAAATTGACAAAACTCGCAGAACGCCGTGAACTGGGCAATTACTTTTGGGATTTTGAGAATCGCGTGCTCTTTACTGATTATCAGACCAAGGAGGACAAAGAGCTGCAAGAAAGTGGTGCCAGCGTCTTCTATCGCTGGGATCTGCAAGGTGGTCTGCCGCAGAGAGCTTTTAGCATCCCCTTTGCAGTTATAGGATTAACGGCTCTCGATGCTGAGCGCTTTTTGGTAGCTGGCAATTTCAACCGTCGTCAACCCAAGGATTTATACCTAGAAAAGGTGAGCGAACGTAAAAAGTTTTACGCCGCACAAAAAGAACGTAATTTTATGACGGAATATCGTTGTCTGCCTTTCTACATGAATGGTGCTGGCGATGTTGACGGTGACTATAAACGACTTTTCATCTACAACCAAAAAACAGAGAAATTGTTGCCTCTGACTTCAGATGATTTAAACGTCGAAGGCTTTGAATTGAATAATGACAAGGATGTAGTTTTATTCTGGACTTCTGAACGAGAAGAATGTTGCTCTTTCCAAAATAAGCTCTGGCGTCTACCTCTAAACAAAAATCTTAAGAAATCTCCTAAGGCGGAACTACTGTTTGCTCCGACCGGCATACACCAATTCCTGTCTGCTAAGGAGTTAAATAATGAGATCTATGTTGTCAGCAGTGTTGAAGGAGATTATGGTCTCAATCAATCGATGATTATGCATAAATTGGTCGCTGGCAAACTAGTCGATTGCATTAAAGAACAGTTTAGTATAGGTGTTTCAGTCGGTTCAGACATCATTGGCGGTGGGCGGCAAATACGTTGGCAAAAAAGAGCAGGAGAACCTATTATGCGTTTCCTGCGTACCGAACGTTATCACAGCAGTATCTGTAGCTTTGATGGCTCAGAGGTTAAAGTTGAATATACTACTTCTGACGGTGCGATGACCGGCTTCGTGATGCTAGATGATCAAACCTATGTAGTAGCTACTAGACAAGCTCAATTGAGCGAAATCTATCTGTTGGGTAAAGATCTTGAGCAAGTCACCCATTTCAACGATGCTGCACTTAAAGGATGTTATGTGGCACGTCCGGAGTTAGTACAGTTTAAGTACCAACCCTTGCGAACAGAATACAACCCTTACGGACTGAAATCAGAAATAAATGTCAGTGAACCTAAGTATCGTTCTCCTTACCAGCAGGATGATTTAATCGATGGATTCGTACTGCTGCCACAAAATTTTGATCCGGAAAAGAAATATCCTGCCATTCTAGATATCCATGGCGGACCACGTACAGTATATGGCGACGTATTTTTTCATGAAATGCAAGTTTGGGTCAATATGGGATACGTGGTGATGTTCTGTAATCCGCGTGGTGGCGATGGACGCGGTGATGATTTCGCCGACATCAGAGGTAAGTACGGTCATGAAGACTATCAAGACATTATGGACTTTGTCGATGTGGTCTTGGAGAAATATCCTAATATCGACCGTGACCGTCTAGGTGTGACCGGAGGTTCATATGGAGGTTTTATGACCAACTGGATAGTCGGACATACCGATAGGTTTGCTTGTGCTGCTACTCAAAGATCAATCAGCAATTGGATCTCTTTCTATGGCGTCAGTGATATCGGTTATTATTTTGGTCTTGATCAGAATTATTGTGATACTGAGAGTGAAGAAGGTTGGCAGAAACTCTGGTTACATTCACCATTACGTTACGTAAATTCAGTTAAAACACCGCTTCTGTTCATACATTCGGATCAAGACTATCGTTGTCCTCTAGAGCAAGCACTCCAATTCTATTCTGCGATTAAGCATCGGGGTGTAGATAGTAAAATCTGCATTTACCATGGCGAAAATCATGATTTATCACGCAGCGGCAAGCCGCACGGTCGTATTTCACGCCTCGAAGAAATCACAGGTTGGTTTGAAAAATATTTAACCGTTACGAAAAAAGTTAAATAATTTTTGTGTTATAGTATCTATGGCCTAAAGAATTGAGGAGGTTTATATGACTTTAATCGCTATGATTTGGAGTTTTTTAACATTGTCGGCACAGACAACGGCTCCATCATTAAACTTACTTGAAGCCTTAAAAGTATCCGTATTCGCCATCACTTTAGTATTCTTTGCTCTGGTCGTCATCATGTTTTTGGTGAAAATTATGAGTTCTATACTGAGTATCTTTAAGGAGCCCAAGGTAGGTTAGACATGTTAGATGCAATTTTAAATATTCTGAGAGAATCCGGTTTCGCACAGTTGACGATACCTCATGTGATCATGATGATTATCGCCAGCGTTTTGATATATCTCGCCATCGCTAAAGGTTTTGAGCCTCTGTTGCTCCTGCCCATAGCCTTTGGTATGTTGATCGTCAATCTCCCCATCACTGAGGGTATGACTGGCATTATGAGCCCAGGATCAGGCGATGCTGCTGGAGGTTTGTTCTACTATTTATATAGGGGTGTCAAGTTAGGTATCTACCCATCTCTGATTTTCATGGGTGTCGGTGCTATGACTGACTTTGGTCCTTTACTAGCAAATCCTTTGAGTTTACTATTAGGTGCAGCTGCACAGCTCGGTATCTTCTTCGCTTTCACTGTTGCTAATTTACTCGGCTTCAATGTATTAGAAGCTAGTTCTATTGGTATTATCGGTGGTGCTGATGGACCTACTGCACTCTATTCCACAGCTAAATTAGCACCACATCTACTCGGACCCATCGCTGTTGCCGCCTATTCTTATATGGCGTTGATACCTTTGATTCAGCCCCCTCTAATGCGTTTGTTGACCACAGAGAAAGAACGTGCGACAGAGATGAAGCAAGGTCGTGAGGTGAGCAAGATTGAGAAAATCTGCTTCCCCATCGTCGTCACAATCTTCACCGTATTGTTACTGCCTTCTGTAGCTCCTCTGCTCGGTATGTTGATGTTCGGTAACTTGATGCGTGAGTCAGGTGTAGTAGCTAGATTGACCGATACTGCTCAGAATGCGTTGATGAATATAGTTACAATTTTCTTAGGATTGACAGTCGGAGCTACTGCTACAGCAGAGGCCTTCCTCAATCCAGCCACAATAAAAGTTATCGTCTTAGGTCTGATAGCTTTCTCGGTAAGTACTATCGGAGGTATCTTGCTAGGTAAATTGATGTACTTAGTGACAGGTGGTAAGGTCAACCCTTTGATCGGTTCGGCCGGTGTTTCAGCGGTACCGATGGCGGCACGTGTTTCTCAGGTTGAAGGCAGACGTGCGAATCCCAAGAATTTCTTGTTGATGCACGCCATGGGACCCAATGTGGCAGGTGTTATCGGTTCAGCTGTCGCAGCAGGTATATTGATTTCACTGTACGGTTAATATGGATAATCGTCGTATAGGTTTTTGTGATTCAGGTTTGGGCGGCTTGACAGCCGTCCCTTTTTTACAACAGCTATTGCCATCTGAGCGCATAGTATATTTTGGTGACACCGCACGAACCCCGTATGGTTCACGTGATGTCGACACAGTCAAGCGTTTTGGGCATGAGATTATAGAGTTTCTCTTGACGCAGGATGTCAAAGCTATAGTAATCGCTTGCAATACACTATCTGCTACGATTTTGCCTGAGATTCGTCAGATCTATCCAGATATACCTATCATCGGAATGATCGAACCTACTATTCAAACATTGAATAGTCAGATCAAGGCTGGTGATCGTTTGGGTATTATCGGTACTCAGGTGACCATAGAATCGAATCTCTATCCGCAGGGTATAGCTGAAGTCATACCCGATTTATCCACGGTCAGTCTCGCCTGTCCGTCATTTGTGCCGATGATTGAAGATCCAGAAGTCAAGGAAGCGGAACGCCGAGTCATCGTCGAATTGACACTCAAAGATTTTATCTACAAAAACGACTTAACTCATCTTTTGTTGGGATGTACGCATTATCCTCTATTGGCACCATTGATCAGAGATTTGTTTCCACATCTGCAATTGATCAATCCAGCAGCGGCTGTGATAGAAGAACTAGAGAATGTATTGAGCGAGAGGAATGCTCTGACTTCATCTCCTGACCTTAAGTCTGACCAAGATTTTTGCAGCGACATTTTTTTTGCCAGTGATCTGTCTCTGCGTTTCCGACAGATGGCTGATCAGATCTGTGCTTCTCAACATATTGAATTTGTGGAGAAAAAGATCGGCAGTTAACTTTAGTTTTTGATCAGATCATGTCCAGTTAACATACGCAGGCTTTTTGCTATAATTGAAGTAAGCATAAGCTTACGCTACTAAATATAGGAAAGCGAGGATCTCCACATGATTATTAACATTAGTGGTAGAGACATGAAAGTCCATGATCGTCTGCGTGAAGAAGTCGAAGAAAAATTAGCGAAGTTCCACCGCTTCTTCGATGATGAGACCAATGCCAGCGTCAAGTTGCAACCGCTCAAAGAGGATATCAAAGCTGAGTTCACTCTCAAGATTGACAAACATATCTATCGTGCTGAGGGTGTAGCTCAAGATGTCAAACAGGCACTGCAACAAGCCGTAGATGTGATGGAGCGTCAGATCCGCAAACACAAGAGTAAGATCAAAAAACAACGCCGTCAGACTGAGCATTTCGACAATTATCTAGAAGAGATAGCCAGTCCTGAACAAGAGGAGAAAATCGGTCAGATCACACGCCGCAAGTCCTTTACCATCGTGCCGATGAGTGAAGATGAGGCCACTTTACAGATGGAGATGTTAGGACACGATTTCTTGCTCTTCCTCAATGCCGAAACAGGCAAAGTTGCTTTGATTTATCGTAGAAAAGATGAAGACTACGGTTTGATAGAGCCTAAGTATTAAATCTATATTTTCAAGTAAATTGTTCAAAGCGTCAGCTTGTCTGACGCTTTGTTTTAGACAGGATAGTATGCAGCAAATTTTTTCTGGATTGAATGAAGTACAGCGTGAAGCTGTTTTACATAAACAAGGTCCTCTCTTGGTTTTGGCAGGAGCTGGTTCAGGTAAGACTCGTGTCATCACACAACGAATCGCCCATTTAATCTATCACGAGCACGTCAATCCATCTCAGATACTGGCTATAACTTTTACCAATAAAGCTGCCAACGAAATGAAGGAGCGTATCGCTGCCCTGGTCGGTGATACCGTGCGTTCGATGTGGGTCGGAACATTCCACTCCATGATGCTGCGTATTTTGCGTCCGCACGCAGAGCGACTGGGTTTTACTACAAATTTCAATGTCATCGACACCAGCGACCAGAAAAGTATCCTCAAAAACATGATCAAAGAGCGAGGTATATTCCTCGATCATGAGGCTGATATATCACAATTGCTCAATTTTTTCAGTAAATACAAATCGCGTATGCTCAATCCTGACGACGCCATCAAACAGGCTGCTAAAAATCCTCGCGAACGTCAGATCTGTGAAGTGTACGCCATGTATCAGGAGAAGCTCAAAGAGCTAAATGTCATGGATTTCGATGACATACTCTGCTATGCGGTCCAGTTGTTGCGTGATAATCCCGATGTGCTCAATGCTTTTCAACAGCGATTTGAATATGTCTTGGTGGACGAGTACCAAGATACCAATCATGTACAGTATCTTTTGGTGAAATTGTTATCGGCGCCACAGAACAATATCTGTGTAGTAGGCGATGACGATCAATCTATCTATTCTTTCCGAGGTGCCAATATCGCCAATATCCTCAATTTTGAGCAGGATTATCGACAGGCCAAAGTCGTGAAACTAGAACAAAATTATCGTTCGTCGGGCTGTATTTTGGCGGCGGCAAATGCTGTGATCAAACACAATAAAGAGCGCACTGCTAAAGAGCTTTGGACAAGCAATGAACAGGGCGAAAAAATAAAGTTTTATCATGCAGAAAATCAGTACGATGAAGCTCGTTATATCGTCAGACAGATCCGTCGTCTGCAACAAACAGATGGGCTCAATTTCGATGATTTTGCCGTGCTCTACCGTGTGAACGCCTTGTCACGTAGTATCGAGCAAGGGCTGCGAGAAGAAGGGATACCCTATCGTATTTATGGTGGTTTACGTTTCTATGAACGCCGTGAGATCAAGGATACCTTAGCCTATCTGCGTTTGGTGGTCAGCGATGAGGATAATCATGCCTTTGACCGCATTATCAATGTGCCAAAACGCAATATAGGTTCGACTACCTTGAATCGTATCGCCACCTTAGCAGCCATCGAAAACATCTCACAGATCGAAGTTTGCAGACGTGCTGATCAATATCCGGAGATCTCGACTAAGGCGAATATATTACAAAAATTTGCCAGTTTGATCGATGGTTGGCGTAAGTACCTAGACTCAAGTGAATACTCGTTGAGCGATTTCGTAGAGCTGGTCGAGGAAGAATCAGGACTTCTAACAGAACAACGTCAGAAACAGCAGAATAAGACAGAAGCTGAAGAAGCTAGATCGCGCATTGCCAACCTCAACGAGTTAGTATCAGATGCTGTCGAATTCGAACAACAAATGCAGGCTGAACAGCAAATTATCCGTGCCAATCAAGAATTAGAGCATGATTTCGGACTCGCCAACGATGAGGAAGGTTTGGTAGAGCTCAAGCTCAGAAGTGTGCTCAGTAGCTTCTTAGAACGTGCGGTCTTATCTGTCAGCATGGACAGTCAAGATGAAGAAGCCACGGTTAAATTGATGTCCATCCACAGCGCCAAAGGCCTGGAGTTCGATACTGTATTTGTCGCTGGTATGAATAAAGATATTTTCCCTTCCAGTCTCTCTACTTTTGGCAAACAAGTAGACAATGAAGAGATACGTCTAGCCTATGTGGCGATCACGCGTGCTAAACGACAGCTCTATCTACTGTCAGCGGCTTCGAGACTGCTCTATGGTAGGACAATGTACTGCGATGTCTCAGAGTTTATCGATATGATCCCTGAATTATGTATGGAAAAAGTCAGCGATCAACGCAAACGCAAGGTACATACAGATACAGAACACAAGGGTTCACGTATCAATCTCTATGACATGGCATCTAATATCAAGCAGGTCAACAAAGTTGCGACTAACGATCTAGGTTTAGATGATATAGCTGTAGGTATGCAACTACGACACCAGCGTTTTGGTATCGGTGAACTCAAAAAAATCGACGCTCTGCCAGGAGATCTAGATGCAATTTTGACCCTGGATTTTGCAGGAAAAACTAAGCGTCTGATGTTGAAGACAACACCCTTAGAAATAGTGGAGTGATATATGCGACAACCACGTGAACTCAAAGAACAATTTGAATTGCGTCAACTCAGCGAATATGCACAGAGAGTTACCGATACTCGTGGACGTCTGACGCCGCAAAAAGCTTGTACTGTACGCACCGACTATGAACGTGATATCGGACGAATTATTTATAGCCGTGATTTTCGTCGTATGCGTCAAAAAACTCAGGTATTTTTCAATCCCCGCAACGACCATGTCTGTACGCGTATGGAACATGTTCTATATGTTAACTATATCGCCAGCACTATCGGTAAAGCCTTGGGTCTGAACAGTGACCTCATAGAAGCCATAGCCCTCGGTCACGATATCGGTCATGCTCCCTTCGGTCACAGCGGTGAATATGAATTATGTGATTGTCTGAAAAAGCAGGGCGCTGATTTTGATTTTCATCACGAGGCCCATAGTTTGCGAGTAGTAGATTTACTCGCCAGTCATCACGGCGAACACGGGCTCAATCTCACTTTTGAAGTACGTGATGGCATAGTCTCGCATTGTGGTGAGCGTTATGGAGAATATCATCTCTGTCCGGACCGGGATAAGACAGAAGCTCAGGTGCAAACCTCGGGATCCACCCATCACGCTCCAGCAACACTGGAAGGATGCGTAGTACGTATGGCTGACAAAATCGCCTATGTAGGTAGAGATATCGAAGATGCAGCCCGTGCCCAATTGATGGATTTTGCTGATATCCCTAAGCAGGTGCGAGCAGTGCTCGGTGAGTCAAACGGTGAGATCATCAATACTTTAGTCTGCGATATTATCAATCACAGTTTAGATGAAGACGCCATCAATATGTCAGTAGAGGTGGGAGAAGCACTGGAAGAACTCTTGCAGGCTAATGTGACGCATATCTATAGAGCAGAAAAAATCAGTACTTATGAGAGTATCAGCCGCAAGATCATCAACTCCTTGTTCCACGGTCTCTTGGCTTATGCCGATGATCCTGAGAAGCTAGCCTATTCACAGACAGACGTGCTGCGTGATTTTAAACATTTTTTGGAACAGCATCCAGAGCCACAGGCAGGTAATATGCGTAAAGTCACTGATTACATCGCTGGTATGACGGATCATTACGCTGACCGTGTTTTCACAGAACTATACCAACTATAGAGGTGAACATGACCGCTGAGAATATATCTTTTTTTGCTCTATTACACCGCATGCGTTATATCAATAGATGGGGATTGATGCGCAATGCTCAAACCGAAAATTTACAGGAACACACTCTAGATGTAGCTATTCTCGCCCATGCGCTAGCCATTATCCGTCGTCAGCGTTTCGCCGAAGCTGATACACCAGATCCAGCTGAAGTAGTTCTCTATGCCCTCTATCATGATGTTACAGAGATCATAACAGGAGATCTACCGACTCCTGTCAAGTATTACAATAATCGTCTGCGAGCTGACTACGGTGAGATAGAAGAACAAGCAGCAGAGTGCATGTTGAGTTTCTTGCCCGAAGATCTGCAGAGTGAATATCGAACTTATCTGCAACCAGATTATCGATCCTTGCCTGCGATCAAGGAAATTGTCAAAGCTGCAGACATCTTGTCTGCCTATATTAAGTGTCAGGAAGAAATACAGGCAGGTAATCACGATTTCATCGATGCCAGCAAACAGATAGAAGCTAAATTAGCGTCTCTAAATTTGCCGGAGGTCGATTATTTTTGCCGTCATGCGCTGCCGGCATATGGTCAGACATTAGATCGACTCAGTCATTTCACCGAAGACAACAAAGGAGAGAATCATCAAAAGGTTTAAAACTTTCATCATCCTCGTCCTATTATTGATAACTCTTGCTTTAGGTGTATGGACAATCAGATCGAGAGCTGCTTATCTGCGTCCAGAAGAGCTGACTGGAGGATATTGGGGCGAGATAATCGATACTGAGTTGCTGAATCTGCGGGATACTCCGAGCAGTGACAGTGAGAGACTTAAGATTCTAGATGGCGGCAGCAAAGTTTATATCGAAGGCGTAGTAGAAGGTGAGAAGGTAGATGGTGATACACGCTGGTATCGTGTGAGACATCAACATTTTGCAGGCTATGTGGCAGCTCCCTACATCAGAATCATGTTGCCTGAGATGGAGCGTCTATATACTTCTGAAGATATGAAATTTATCCAATCATTGTATGATCAGCAGATACCTCGCGCATATTTTCCCGGTTTATTAGATTTGCACCGTCAATTTCCACTCTGGAGATTTACCGCAGCCCATTTTGATTTCAGCCTCTTAGATGCGGTAAAAGATCAATATCGCATCTCTTCGCCAGCGAATCTGGCGCCGTTGATCTACCCAGCCATGTATAAGAGTCTGCATCCTGAACACTATGACAGTAAAGGAGATTATTTCGCTGAGTACGAACCAGGCTGGGTAGCAGCTTCGCAGAATGCTGTTTACGATGCCTTAAATCCGTTGGCATCACTAGATGCTGTCCGTATATTCAAATTTGAAAGCCTCAGTTACAATCCGGTCATTCATACACGTCAGCTGATCGATAAATTGTTGGCTGGCACCTTTATGAGTGGCAGTGAGGCAGTCTCATATTTAGATCACCATGGACAAATACAATATTTAGATAAGAATTACGCAGAGATTATCGAAGAAGCTACGGCTGCAGCCAATCTCAGTCCGCATCACCTGATCTCACGTATCACACAGGAATTGTCGGTAAATGGTGCTCCGCAGGCGGAAGGGAATCTGTCAGGTCTAGAAGGATACTATAATTTCCTCAATGTCGGAGCCTATGGTGGTGATGATCCAGCTCGTAGCGGTGTGGAATTCGCTAAGAATGGTTATAAAGATGCCGCCCAAAATGAAGCCTTGAGCCTACCTTGGGATAATCCAGAAAAAGCGATTGTGGGCGGTGCAAAATTCATCAGTCGTGATTATATCAATGCTGGTCAAAACACCATATATTATGAAAAGTTCAATCTCAACGGTGGTCTGCCTCTCAGACACAACTACATGACCAATGTCGTAGCTCCTGACAGTGAGGCAGCTAATATGTACATCGGCTATCGAGATCACGGGCTCTTGTATGCTCCGAAGGAATTCATCATACCTGTATTCAGATAGAGAAATTGGAAGACAGATATTTGCTCAGCTCGTCGACAACACTTAGAATAACCTCGTTATGAAGTTCAGAGAATTAAATTGGTGCGAAATAATCAGCTATCTGATCGTCGGAGTCTTGACCACATTGGTCAATTTCATCGTCTATCATGTATTAGTACATAGCTATGGACTAGAGAATTGGTTTATTTTTAATGGCATCGCCATCATCGCCTCGATTATATTCGCGTATGTCGTCAATCGTCGCTTTGTTTTTCATTCTGAGCAAGCATGGATACCAGAGATCATAAAATTCTTTGTCAGTCGCGGTATGATCTCTTTGATTTTTGAACAAGGTGGCATGTATTTATTGTTGGATATTTGTAAATTTAATCCCTCGTCTTCCATCTTTGGTTTCGAATTGTATTGGTCGAAAGTATTAGTGCAGTTTTTTGTTGTGATCGGCAATTATATTGTCAGTAAATTATTTGTATTTAAAAGGTGAGCATGAAAGATTCACTGTTTGCTGGTCGTGGGGATGACCAAGAATTATGTAAATTATTGCGTAGTTTCGGTGTAAAGCCAGGCTTAGAACGCATTGAAAAACTATTAAAACTACTAGGTGATCCGCAGCATAAAGTTCCTGTTATCCATATAGCTGGCACCAATGGCAAAGGATCTACTTCCAGCATGATCGCTCACATAGCAGCAGCTAGCGATCTCAAAACAGGTTGGTTTACTTCGCCTTATTTGGAGAACTTTACTGAACGTATCCGTATACTAGATGGCAAAAAAGATCTTCTCGCTCTCGCTAAAGGAGATCGTAGCATCGAGATCAGTGAAAGCGATTTTGCGGACCTGCTCTCTCAAGTTTTGGATAAAGTACGCGAAATTCAGCGAACAGGTGAGGAGCTACCGACGGAATTTGAAGTTTTGACAGCAATTGCCTTCCTTTACTTCGCTGAGCAGAGATGTGATATTTTGGTCTTGGAGACCGGCATGGGTGGCCGTCTGGATTCGACCAATGTTTGCCAGCCCAAAGTCAGTTTGATAACTGCACTAGGTTATGATCATATGGAAAAATTAGGTTCTACCATAGCTGAGATCGCTGCAGAAAAGGCTGGTATCATCAAGCGAGGTGTGCCAGTTATAGCTTATCCTCCTGAACTCAGTAGCCATAGTGATAAAGATTGTGAGATTATCAGAAATACATTGATGTCTAAAGCAGAGGCCGAGCATACCCAAATTAAATGGATAGACGCTGCGAATATCGAGATCGTATCTCAGAGCTTGCGAGGTCAAAGCTTTATCTATGCCAAGGAATTTTATGAGCTTCGTTTGGTCGGAGATTTTCAATTAGTCCATGCGGCGTTAGCGATCGAAGCATGCCGTGATCTTGTCAGCGAAGAAGCCATAAGTGAAGGATTGAAATCGGCTTGTTGGCCTGGTCGTATGGAAGTGATCGGACAACGAGATATTATTCTGTTAGATGGTGCTCATAATCCCCAGGGCTGTAGGGTGCTCAGACAAGTCTTAGAAAAACACCTGTCAGGGAGGAAGCTAAATCTCCTAGTAGGTATGTTAAAAGACAAACAGACCGAAGAGATGCTTCAGATCATTTTAGGTAATACCGATTATCGTGTGACTGAGGTCATCACTACAGAACCAGTGATTAGCAGAGCTATGTCCAGTGATCGATTGGCCGAACAAGTACAAGCCTATGCTCCTGATATAATTTGCCGCTCAGTGTCTGATTATCGTGAGGCACTGTCTGCGGCTCTTGAGTTGTCAGCGACTAATGGTTTACCCTTGGTTATAGCTGGCTCGCTATATTTGATCGGAGTTGTACGGTCAGAGTTAAGAGATAGGAAGGTATTAGCGTGAATTGGCAACAGGAATTAGATTATTTTAATCCTCTCGATGAGCGAGATGTCTATCTTTTTGCTGCGCCTAAAGATGTAGAAAAAGCAGTGACGATCTATAATCGCTATCTACGTCTATATCGCCGACACAAATTACCGACAATCGAGAAGTTTCGTGAGCTAGCAGACGCTTTTCCTTTATTTGTTGAACCAGCTCATATCTACGCTGTGCTCAAAGCTCAGGCTAAAGA